>JANNXD010000057.1:0-46683 GCA_031409375.1 Gammaproteobacteria bacterium
CAGCACAGCAGGCAAGATTTTTATGGGTTTTAAAACACTAAAACCCTGGTACTAACGAGGCAGCGTCGGTCAGCTGCATAGTCGGTGAGGTTCTATCTTAAATTATTAGATTTTTTGTCTGGACTTGGGGGTCCACTTTAGGTCAGAAGCCAGTAGTCTGATCGCTTTTTCTCCGACAAGAGACTATGAGATGAGAACATACCAACAACTGACCTACGAACAAAGATGCCAGATGGAGATCCTAATAGAAGCGGTTTAAGTCAAAAAGCGATAGCCAATTTAGTCGGAGTCAATCAATCGACAGTTAGTCGTGAGTTACGCCGCAATCGAGGTGAGAGGGGTTATCGGCATAAGCAAGCGCAAAGCAAAGCATTGCAGCGCCGTCAAAGTATTGCCAAGCGTCATAAAATGACGCCTGAGCTGATCGACCTCATAGATGACAAGTTGTACAAGAATTGGAGCCCTGAACAAATTAGTGGTCAATTCAAAGCAGATGAAAATATCAGCATTAGCCACGAACGAATTTACCAGCACGTTTGGGAAAACAAACGATTGGGCGGTGATTTATATCAGCACTTAAGGTGCCAAGGCAGAAAATATCAGTCACGTGGTAGCAGTGGTAAAACCAATCGTGGCCAGATAAAAAACCGTGTCAGCATTGATGAGAGGCCAGCAGTGGTTGATGAAAAAATTGAAGTCGGACATTGGGAAATTGATACTGTGATTGGCAAGAATCACAGCGGCGCTTTGGTAACGATTAATGAAAGAGTGTCAAAATTTACTGTATCTGGGCGGGTACAGGGTAAGTCTGCCGCTGAGGTAACCGCCATGGCTATTTCCTTGTTAACGCCTTTTATCGGCCTCGTCCATTCAATCACGGCTGATAATGGAAAAGAGTTTGCCTATCATGAAAAAATATCTGCGGCTTTGCAGTGTGATTTTTATTTTGCCCATCCGTATCATTCATGGGAGCGGGGCTTGAATGAAAATACCAATGGACTATTGCGACAGTATTTCCCTAAAAACACAGACTTTAAAATGATCGCTGATGACCAGGTTTCATTCGCTGTTAATCAGTTAAATCAGCGACCCAGAAAAACGCTTGCTTTTAAATCTCCTGCTGCTTTAATGCAGGATCAATTAGTGGCCATCGCCGCTTAATCGGCTATGCACTTCGCGCTTGAATCTGCCCAGTTTAATCCAGCGCTAGCACCTGCTCTTGCGCAAGTTGTTGTAGTTGGCAAGCTTGCCACGTATTTTCCAGTAAGGTTGCCACTGTCATGGGGCCAACACCGCCAGGTACTGGTGTGATCCAAGCGGCATGCTCGCTGGCCGCTGCCTCGATATCACCGACAATACGTCCATCGACCAAACGATTAATGCCGACATCAATGACAATCGCGCCTGTTTTAATCCATTGTGCTTGGATAAACTGCGGTTTACCAATGGCGACAATGACGATATCCGCCTGTTGTAAATGCGCCGCGAGATCACGAGTGAATCGGTGGCAAACGGTGACGGTGCAGCCAGCCAATAATAATTCTAATGCCATCGGGCGGCCGACATGGTTGGATGCACCCACAATCACCGCGTGTAGACCGGTCAGATCCGTGCCGGTGCTGGCCAATAACCGCATAATGCCTTTCGGTGTACAAGGGCGGAGGCCGGGTTGTCGTAGCGCCAGTTGTCCCATGCTGATGGGATGAAAGCCATCGACATCTTTACGCGGGTCGATGGTTTGTAAAACTTGCGCCGCATCTATGTGTGGCGGTAACGGTAACTGTACCAGAATGCCATGAATGCGCTCATTCACATTAAGCTGGGTAATCAACGCCAACAGCGTGATTTCATCGACACTTGAAGGCAGCGCTTTGAATTCAGAATAAATACCCACTTGTGCGCAATCCTGACATTTTTTGGCGACATAAATTTGTGAAGCCGGATCATCGCCAACTAGAATCACCGCCAGGCCAGGGGGCTGTCGGTTTTGTTGGCAATGCTGTTGGATTTGACGCGTGAGATTGTCACGAATGTGGGCAGAAATAGCGCGGCCATCCAGTAATTGAGCGGGCATGACATTCTCAAGTTAAAAAAATAACGTCGGTGATTGACATTTTAGCGCCTCTCACCCAAGGTTGCGTGCAGTAAGCGGCATGACCAATTGGTGCGCGCGATTTTAAGCAAAAATAACTCAAAATACTACAGCAGATAAGGAATCAGGGAGTGGGCATGACAGTAGAAATCACTCAAATTGAAGTTTTTACCGATGGTGCTTGCCGAGGCAATCCTGGCCCAGGGGGTTGGGGCGCTTTGTTGTTATTGCCAGGACGTGTCGAAGAACTCTGCGGCGGTGAACGAAATACCACCAATAATCAAATGGAATTACAGGGGGCGATTGAAGCACTGCAATGGATCGCCAAGCAAGCACCCGCCGCCAAAGTAGTTTTGCACACAGATTCTAATTACGTCAAAAATGGTATTACCGAATGGATTCAGGGTTGGAAGCTGCGAGGTTGGCGTACAGCGGCCAAGCAGCCCGTTAAAAATCAACAGCACTGGCAGGAGTTGGATGCATTAAACCAAAGTTTGGCGGTTGATTGGCGCTGGATTAAGGGCCACGCCGGACATGACGGCAATGAGCGTGCGGATCAACTGGCCAATCGCGGTTTGGACTCGGTGTTTAAATAACCGAAAATAATAAAAGGAGCCACTATGTCAGCACGTCAAATTGTCTTGGATACGGAAACCACCGGACTTGATCCCAATCAGGGGCACCGCATCATTGAAATTGGTTGCGTGGAGTTGGTGAATCGGCGCGTCACTGGCGAACATTTTCATCATTACTTAAATCCTGATCGTGAAATTGATGCCGGTGCGATGGCGGTGCATGGTATTAAAAACGAATTTGTTGCGGACAAGCCTCGTTTTCATGAAGTAGTGGAAGCGTTTTTAGCTTTTGTACAGGATGCCGAACTGATTATTCATAATGCTGCATTTGATGTTGGCTTTTTAAATAAAGAGCTGTCGTTGTGGCAACAAAATACGCATAAACTTGATCATTATTGCCAGATTACCGATACCTTAATGCTGGCTCGCCGTAAACATCCAGGTCAAAAAAATAATTTAGATGCGTTGTGCAAGCGGTATCAAATTAACAACCAGCACCGAGATTGGCATGGTGCCTTACTCGATGCGCAGCTGTTAGCCGAAGTTTATTTGGCGATGACCGGTGGTCAGCTGAGTTTGGATTTAACCTTGGACGTTCAAGATAAATCTGCATCCGCCAATAACTCCGATCAAGCGTTTGAGCATCAGCCTATAGAATCGTCTGGACTTACTTTTAAAGTGATTGCTGCTTCGCAAGAAGAGCTAGATGCTCATCAGCAGCGCTTACTACAGCTACAAAAAAAAACAGGTCATTGTTTGTGGTTGGCTGGTGAAGTCGTTAACTAATCTCAGGTGCAAACGCTCTATGCAAGTTATCCGGGTCGACCCACCCAAGCAAATTATGCTCAATGATTTGCATCAAGCAATCCATATGGGCATCGGTATTATTGAGTGCAGGAATATAACTAAACTTTTCACCACCAGCGTCCAAAAAATAATGGCGATTTTCGATATTGATTTCTTCAAGCGTTTCTAAACAGTCGGCTGCGAAGCCGGGACAGAAAACTTGGACATGTTTGCTTTTGCGTTCCGCACCTAACTGCATCAGCGTTTTATCTAAATAGGGTTGCAGCCACTCGGCTTTGCCGAAGCGGGATTGAAAACAAGTTGTTATGCGAGTTGAATCCCATTTCAGTTGTTCGCAAATCAATCGACTGGTCTTTTGGCAATGGCAGTAATATGGATCGCCTTGCAATAAATAACGTTTAGGCAAACCATGATATGACAGAATTAATTGATCTGGCTCGCCGTGTTGTTGCCAATGCGCACGAATTTGCTGCACGCATGCCTGTATATAAGCGGGGTGATCGTGATAGTGATTAATAAATCGCAGCTCGGGTACCCAGCGCCAGCCATATAATGTTTTACTCAATGCATCAAACGTAGATCCAGTAGTACTGCCAGAATATTGTGGATACAGCGGCAGAATTAATAAATATTCAGCCCCCTGGGCACGTAAGCGATGGAGTTGTTGATCAATGTTCGGTGTGCCATAACGCATGGCAAATTCAATGACCACATTGTTGTGGGTTGTGTTTAAACGTTGTTGCAAAATGGCGTGCTGCTGCGTTGTATGGATCATCAATGGTGAGCCTTGCGCCTGCCAAATGCGCGAATAAACTTTTGCTGAGCGGCGTGGACGTAAATTTAAAATGATGCCATTTAAAATCAGCCACCAAATTATACGTGGAATTTCAACCACACGGCGGTCACTTAAAAATTCGTGCAAATAACGTCGCAACGCACTGGGTGTTGGTGCATCGGGTGTACCTAGATTGGTGATCAAAACACCGATTTTACCAGCGCGAGTATGGGGATGGTTACTGTCGGTAGAAAAACGACTCACAACATGCCGCCTTGTGGTCGATAGTGATAACCGCCGGCCACGCCTTTGGTGGTGATGCTAACGGCATCATGCGCATGCAAGCTTTCGTAATGCTCAACCTTGAGCCAGAAATCGGCGTAAGCTGCTTCACGGATTAATCCAGTTTTTAAACGCCGGGCAGCATCTTCACAAAACATCAAGTTTTGACCATTAAGTTCAGCAAAGGCTTGTTCATCTTCGCGCTTAACGGCGGTTTGTACGGGTGTTTTTAAAATTTGCTCAAGACGATTGATCAAATAGGCAAAATCAAATGCTGTCGCTTGCTCGAGTAATTTTACCAAAACCGATGCTTGGCTTCGTTGGCTGTGCGGTGTGGCATAAGAGCCCTTTTCAGAAGTCAACCAGGCTTCAATATCGCTACGCTTGATGGTGTCTTGATGGCTAAAATCTTGGCTGAAGATCTCTTTAACGCGTTGTCTAGCCAACGCTGCTGAGCAAGGACAGGTAGAGGCATACGGTACGCGTGTTAATAACTCAAAGGTAGGTTGCTGATTTTCATAGGTGGCAATTAATGCGGACGGATAACCTTTCCAACCAGCATACTGACTTTTTAAGGCGCGCTGCTTTAACGAGTAATCAAAATCAAAGCGCACACTGACGCGGTCACTAATTTCATGATGACTGTGCAGCAGCTCGCCCAGAAATTGGGTGAAAATTAATGGCGTGATTACATGGGTTTCGACAAATTTTGTGAGTAACAAATACAGTCGTGACATGTGAATGCCTTTGACTTGCGGTTTATTTAGATTCACAAATACTTCCGCATGCGCCTGTATATTGCCATGATAACCAATGGAAGGTGAGTTGCTATCAGGACCAGTTAGTTGCAAGGGCAGCTCGATTTTGCCCATTCCTACCCAATCGAGCGTGGTGGCATAATCGGTAATGGCGCTTTTGGCAATATCCGGCAGATCGGCTGCGGATACAGCCGTTATGATGTGATCAGTAGGCATGATGGTAATAAAGTTCTATGGCAAGTGTAGCGTTAGTATAAACAGTTACCAGAGCATGAACAATTACTGTCAGATATTTGTGAAGAATCAAAATAGAGCTGCCCGCTTAGTCGTCGATACGTAGCAGTTTTTAGGAAGGGCGATCTTAAAGGTTATAAAGATCAATGGTGGCTTTGATAGGGCTTAACTGGTTTATTATCGACCATGCTTTTTGTTTTTGTATTAATCGCATAGCGGCATGAGCTGGGCTGGTGGAGGGCAGGGTGATATAGCGTAACTTCTGATTTTCAATGCTTAAATCAGGGTAAACTAAGTTTTCGAAAACTTGCTGGGCTTTGCGTCCGTTGAATAACACGGATTCTAGTTGCGGATGCTGCGTGAAAAAATCAGCAAAATTATTAACGGCAATCGATTCAAAAACGATCGACGTATCTAAGCTGCCTTCGCGCTGGCAGCTGTGTATGACATCCCATAACGCAATACCATTTTGTAGTAGTCTTGCTTTTTTTGCAGCATATGGCATTTGGGTAAGCGGTGGCTCTATGGCTAAAACCGCTGAGATGATGCTCCAAAATTGATTGCGTGGATGGGCGTAATAGTGTTGTTGATGTAATGATTCACTGCTCGGCATTGAGCCCAGAATCAAAATTCGCGCCTCTGCGTTACTAATAGCGGGCAAGCCCAACAGGTCTGTCATCACAAGCTCCAACCAACGTTTAGCTCCAACGAGATGGATCGATGATAGCTAAGTCGGTTTGTGAACACCACGAAAAATCGTTTGGTGTTAAGTTTTTAGTGAGTTGCCACGCATCGTTAATTTCATTAAGTTGTTCTGTCGTTTGTGCGCCAACAACGATGTGACTGATTGCATTATGCTGCCGTACAAATTGCAAGCAAGCGGATAGTGGGCTGATATGGTTTTGCCTGCAAAATTGATGAAAATTCCCGAGTACATCTCTCGCTTGTGGACGTTTATACTGGGCTTGTGCTAACGGCATCAATAATAGCCCTTGTAAAAAAATGCTACGCACGTGAATTTCAATACCTCTTTTTTGCAGCTTGGCAAGCTGTCCAAGATGTACAGCTCGTTGATCAAAAATATTCAGCGGGAGTTGAATAATGTCGATAGCAAAGTTTTCCAATAAAAAATCAATTTCATCTGGATGATAAACAGATACGCCAATCTTCAAAATTTTGCCTTGCTTCTTTAATTCTATAAGCTGATCCCATAGTAATTGTGAATCTGGTTTACGTAAACTCTGTATGCTATGCAAAAGTAGCGCGTAGACATGTGTTTGCTGTAGGGATTTTAAGGATAAAAAAAATTGTTGTTGTAGTTCGTCGTTTACATGGCTTGAAAATTTGGTAACAATTTTAAATTGGTGATCATTGTATAACTGGCAGTAATCGCCAATTCGGGTTTCAGCATTTCCATATGCAGGCGCGGTGTCTAATACGCTAATATCTTTTTGCCAAGCTTGCGATAAAATCTGCTGCATTTCGGCTTTGTCAACTTGGCCTGTTTGATTAGCTACGCCATAATTCAATCCAAACTGTACCGTACCCAATGCGAGCTGCATATTATAAAAATAACTCTATAGCACGCTCAAGTGCGTGAATAATCCAATCTTGTTGTTCTTGGTCTATGCCGGGATGTAAAGGCAAGCTTAAACAACGTTGATAGTAAGTTTCACTATTGGGGAAGTCTCCTTGTTTAAACCCTAGCTTTTGAAAGCTGGGGTGAAAATGCAATGGAATGTAGTGGACATGCGCCTGAATTTGTAATTCACGTAGATACCATAAAATTTGATCGCGCTGCGTCATGTTAGCGCCCAGCAATTCGATAACATATAAATGCCAAGCGCTGTGTTGCTGCAAAGATCGATACGGTAATTTGATGGGTAAACTCTGCAAGCGAGCATCATAAATATCAGCCATTTTTTGGCGTTGTGATACCCATTGATCTAATCGTGTTAATTGACTTAAAGCCAATGCAGCTTGAAAGTCGGTTAATCGATAATTAAAACCGAATTCTAAATGTTGATAAAAATAGGGTCGAGGTGTTTTTTGGTCTGCAAGGGGGGTATGCAGATGTTCAATGCCGTGCTGACGTAACCGCTTTAAGCGTTGTAATATTTTTTCGTCATTACAGGCAATAGCCCCCCCTTCTCCGCAGGTAATTATTTTTACCGGATGAAAACTAAAAGTGGTTAAGTCTGAATAACGGCCGTTACCGACAGGTTGTTGATCATAGGAGGCTCCCAACGCATGACTGGCATCTTCTATTAATGAAAACCCATATTGTTGCTTCAAGCGATAGAGCTTTTCCATATCGCAGGGTAAACCTGCAAAATGTACGGCAACTATGCAGTCTGGCAGTTGATTATGACCGGCGGCTCGAGATAGTTTTTCACTTAAATAATCAATATCTAGATTGTGAGTATCAGGATGAATATCAATAAGATCTATAGTTGCGCCGCAGTAAAATCCACAAGCAGCGGAGGCCACAAAAGTATTGGTAGTCGTCCACAGTCGCTTGCCAGCTGCTAAATCTAAGCTTAAACAGGCGACATGCAACGCGGCTGTACCATTGCTAACAGCGACAGTGTTTTTGGCTTGAATTTTTTCGGCTAAAGCCATTTCAAATTGGCCAATCATTGGCCCTTGTGTTAAAAAATCAGAACGCAGTGTCGCTACCACCGCAGCAATATCTTCTTCCGAAATGTTGTGTTTTCCGTATGCGATCATAATGATTTTTTATGTTTTGGTCTAACGGAGTTGATGGTTAAGTTGGGTTGCTGAAAATACAGTTCACTCATCTCATCTACGCTTAAAAAATGTGGGTTATTGCCTGAGTGGTATTCAAATTCATCCGCGACAGGTTCACCGAATTCAAATAATCCGTTGCGTTTAAAATTAATGTGACCATTTAAAGTTATGGTTGGGCAGATAACGTAATGGTCATCAAAGGCAATGGTATGGTGATAGGCATCTTTTGGGCACATAATTTCATGGATTTTTTCACCGGGTCGAATGCCAATGATTCGAGTGGGTAAATGGGGTGCCATGGCTTGCGCCAGATCGACTATACGCACTGATGGGATTTTTGGAATGAAAATTTCACCGCCTTGCATACGGTAAAAGCTTTTTAATACAAAATCGACGCCTTGATCGAGCGTGATCCAGAATCTTGTCATGGCTTCATGCGTAATGGGAAGCTCTTTTATATTTTCATTGAGTAATTTTTGAAAAAATGGTACCACTGATCCCCGCGAACCCACTACATTACCATAACGCACTACAGAAAATCGTGTATTTAAATCTCCGGATAAATGATTAGCTGCTACAAATAATTTATCCGAGGCGAGTTTGGTCGCACCATAGAGATTAATTGGGTTTGCCGCTTTATCTGTGGAGAGTGCAATCACGCGTTCAACATTATTTGCAATAGCAGCATCAATAACATTTTGCGCACCCATGATGTTTGTTTTGATGCATTCCATTGGATTGTATTCAGCTGCAGGTACTTGTTTTAGTGCTGCAGCATGAATAACATAATTGACGTTGCGCATTGCCATAATCAGACGATCTTTATCGCGAACATCACCAATAAAGTAACGCATACATGGGGCGTTAAATATCTGCGCCATTTCAAATTGTTTTAATTCATCTCGTGAATACACAATCACACGATTAGGCTGATATTGTTTTAATAAAACGTCAATAAAAGCTTTACCAAATGATCCAGAGGCGCCAGTAATGAGTATGTCTTTGCCGTTAAACATATGCGCTCTCTAGTGCTTTAAGTGATTGTCTAACATCAAAATAATCATAGGGGACGTAATGATCTTGTGGGCTTTTATAATGATCTTCAGTCAGTTTTAGCATGCCTAATATATGTTTTTTCCAAACATCAAAAGCTTTTTCAACAAATTTCATAGCATCATTTTCATTTTCATAATCGTATGCAAAGGTTGTTGTTTCAGCTTGTAAGTAGATAATTGTACCTGAGCACAGAATAAAAAGAACCGGAGATTCAATGCGAAAACTTAGCACCAACTTACATTGTTCTGAAAATATTGTCAGCATTTGCTCGAAGTTCTTTGGTGGTATTGAAATGGTTTGTAAAATGCTATTCATTAAGTTTTTAATATTATTGAAATGATGAGCGAATCTTATCTCCATTTTTTTTGCTGTATCGTTTGGTATTGGGTAGATATGCTCGCGCTGAATTTTATTCAAAACCTCTTGCTTGTTGATTAAATTATTAAGAAATTTAATTGCATTACTTCGCAAAGGTTTAGTGAACTCAATAAGAACGCCGTCACTGCAGTTAAAGCATTGTACATCTGAATTTTTTTGGAGAAGATGTTCAATTTGGAATCGTCCAAAATCATAATCTTGAGTGGTTTGCACTTCGGTACTGAAGTTGCCTTTATAGGTATAAGTTTCAGGCGCTTCGGTTTTAAACGCAGATTTGGTGTAATAACCACTATTTTTTGAATGGTGATGATCTTTATTTTTGAAGCCCATATCCACGCCAAATAAATAGAGCTCTTTAAAGCCTAAAGCAATGGCCGAAGCCACCGCACCATTGACGACGGATGGGTTGCTATGGATTAGACTTTCTGGAATGTGGCTAGTGAGAATTTCTTTCGCTAATAATGCGCCAACATCATTTGGTTTTAACACCATAATGGTGTCTTTGAAGCGTTGAGCAACATTGGGGTGAACGTTATTCAAGCAAATGCAGCTTATTTGTTTTAAATAGGCATCATCATCGATGGCGACCAGCCAAGTATCGACACTAAAAGTACGTTCTATTTCAACATGGTAATCGGGTGTTATACCTGCTTTATGTAAAGCCATTAATGCCGAACCACAAGAAAAAATAATTGCACGCGTTTGGCAGTTTTTTAAATCTGCAATGGTTTCATCTAAGGAAGGTCCGTTGCCAACAATGATAACTGGCGCTTTCAGAATTGGAGATGCTAGGTGGTTTCTATTTGCCAATAAAGGATAGTTATATTGGAAATTTAATAAAGTATGGGATAAACCAATGAGCTCGTCTTCATAAAATCCCCAGCCTTGTAAGGTTCTATGGATTAAGTCATGTAGCATTTGAAAGGCATCATCAATTTTTTCGCTATGATAATGACGATAAAAATAATGTCTACAACCTAAAAAATGGCCTCTATCTCTAAAGAATTGAGGGTAGAAATTCATAAATCCTTGTGAATTATCACCAATTTTAAAGCTAATGCTGCGATTGCCTTGGGTGCATTTCTTTAAAATTGGCTCAAGATCTATCATATGTAAAAAGCAATAAAAAATATCAGGTTCAGGTTCAAATACGTATAAATTTTGTATTTCATAGTCATTAATCAGTGCTTCTAAATGATATCCAAGACCGACACCGATAATGGTCAATAGCGGAACACATTGAGGAAGCCCTGCTTGTTTGCTAATAAAATTGGGGTCATTTACTCTTAATTTTTCAATTTCCAGTAAATGATGTTGCTGGAGAAAGCTTTCCGGTGTTAACGTTTTGCCACTGGTAATATTTGGCCGGTAATTAAAGTGGCGAGGTGATTTTCTGAATTTTTCTAACTGAGTGGTAATTTCAGTTTTTGGATCAGTTGGATAGATTAAATTGCCATCTTTTACCAGATTGATATTTTGATGCTCATCAATAGTCAAGAAAATCTGTTTTTCTTTATAATTTTTGAATGCTTCATAGATTTCTGGCATGTATATTTGCAATGACAACAAGTTTTTTTTAAGGGTAGTCGCCAAAATTTTGGTCATAATGTCAAGTTGTTGTGCATTACTCATTTTAAAAATCCTTTTTTAATTGGCTAGCGTCAGATATCAATTGATGACCTTGATATATTTGCAATTAGTTTGCCAATTTTCAAAAATCGAATTATGAGGATGCAGAAGCTTTTGGACTGAGTGGCAAAACCGCGAGCGCGTTGGTTAAGAAGCTGCTCAAACTGTTGAGCTGCGCGACGACGGTATCCATGGAGGTGAATTGTTTGAGCAATTGTGATTGCAAAGTTTCCATTCGATAATTGAGCTTTTCAAAATCGGTATCAATATCCTCGGAACTGTCCATTAAACTATCGGTTTTGTTGGCAAGCGTACCTTCGGTTTTGGTGTAGCTTTCTGCCAGTGTATAAAGTTGATCGGCAATGCCTCGAGTAAAAGTAACGGTTCCGCGTGCACCAGTGGCGCCGCCCAGAATGCCTACTTTAATGCCTTGACTGTCACCTTCGCTTGAAACCAAATACTGTCCTGATCCAGTAGCAGTTTTACCATTAATGGTGCCGGCGACATCAACGCCAGTTGTTCCGTTAGTGGCAGAAAAGCCTAACTCTGCTAAAGAGTTGGTGTCGACACTGCTAAAAGCAATGCTGGATGTCGAGCCATAGGTGGGTGAAGTGATGACAAATCGATTACTGGCACTTTCATAACTCACGGCAATGCTGGTACCTGCATCTTTTAAATTATCATCAGCATTAATTTGTTTTTGAATTTCAGCGGCTAATGTGCTGCCAGATGTGTAGTTTCCTGCTGTTAAGGTGATGCTACTGCTGGTGGTACCATTGATTCGAATGGTGAAATTATTATTATCAGTATCAATATCAATTGATCCGCCCATAGTGAAGTTGGGTAAAACGCTGGTACCCGAAAATGTTCCTTTAGTTGCTAAAGTGGTGACGTTAACGGCATAAGTCCCAGCTTTGCTTAAGGTATTATTCGAAACAAATTTTACTAGAGAGTCAGTACTTGTACCAGTAGAGGCGAATAACGCACGCACATCTTCAATGTTGCTGTTAATGGCGGTGGCAAGCTGGTCTTCATCTATTTCTAGTTGCCCGGTTTTTTCATTACTTAAAATGCCCATGTCTGCTAAAGCTTGCACACTACCGGTTAAGCCAGACTGTGCAGAAAATAGTGTGCTTCGCACTTGTGAATATAAGGCACGTAAAGTGGTATCGCCGATTAATACACCACTCTCACCAGTGCCACTGTCGTATTTGGTAATCTCGGTGATGTGTGATGCAAAAGTATTAAAGCTATCGACCAGGGCGGTAATTTGATCTTCAATAGCGCTGCTATCGCGGGTAATATTTAAACTGTAGTTAGTGCCAGCATCTTCTTTATCAAGCGTGAGCGTAACACCAGAAATGGCTTCGCTGACGGTATTGGATTCACGGGTAATGGCTAGCCCATTTATCTTGAGCTCAGCATCGGCTCCTGCTTGCGTTTGCAACATATTGGTTGCGCTGCCATTAAATGCCAATTGTGATAATCCCGACAGGTTGGTATCGGTACCATCATCATCATCAACACTAATTTCCAAACTATTTTTTTCACCAGAGATGGCCGTGAGCACCAGTCGATAGCCACCACCATCATTGATGATAGAGGCTGAAACGTTATAGTCGCCAGCGTTGATATAATCGCGCATTGAAGAAACGGTGTTATTTGAAGAATCTATCGTAATGGTTTTGGTTGATAGACTCGTGCTGTTTGCTTGAAACGCGCTGTTGTAGTTATCGGTTCCGGTGTCGTAATCAGTGGTGCCAAAGCGTAGTGTCAGTGTACCGGTGCCAATGGCATCATTAATATTGCTGAAAGTTTCACTCGCTAAAATCTGTGCGCTGGCAACTTGATTGACTTGAACGCTGTAGCTACCGGTTTCTGCTAATGAACTGGTTGTGGCACTAAAAACATTGGTGTTGCCGCTGGTTGCAGTATATTTATCAAAGTTGCTGGTGAGCTTAAGAGCGTTGACTTTGCCTTGCAGATCGGCAAGGTTATTTTTAACGGTACCTAGTTCGGAAATTTTGGTGTCGAGCGTTTCTTGTTTTTTGGTCAAAATAGAAGTTTGTGGTACTTTTTCAGCATTTATAATTGCTGTAATGATTTTATCAATGTCTAAACCTGAACCGATTCCCAGGGATTGAAGGCTTGGCATATTGGTTACCTTGATAAAAAAATTTTAGCTCAATATATTACTAGCCTTTACGCACTATTTTTAAAGATTAGTCCAGGCTGCGCCGGTTTGCTGAATTCTTTCAGCATTGCCATTAAATCTTCTGGTGGCACTTGGCGAATAACTTCGTTGGTCGATTTATCGATCACTTTTACTACCGTGCGACCACTGTCTTCGTCGACGGTAAAATGCAGCTCACGCTGAATCGATTGTACAAAATCATTCATTTCACTGACGGCAGCATTTAATAAATGACGGCTAGGCGATGCATTCGTTGATACCGCTTTGGTTTGCCCAGATTTACTGAATTCAGTGATGGCCGTTGAGGACTCTGTTATTGAGGACTCTGGCGTTGAAGTCACAAGTGTGGCGCTTGATTTTATTTGCGCACTGCTTGTTTCTCTCGCGACGACTTCACTTGCCTTTTGATTCGTCGTGCTAACTTCTTTTTTTATATCAAGGATCAGTGATGGTTTATTGGCATCAGAAGGAGTGATGGCGCTCATATCGGTACCTCAGCAATTACAATACGCCCCTTGCTATCCAAAGCGAGGGGCGTATCGGGCTAACCGAACCTTCCTGGTTCTTCTTTTATTGCAACAGTGATAACACGCTTTGTTGGCTGGCGTTTGCTTGCGCTAACATCGCAATACCGGCCTGTTGGAGTACTTGTGACTTGGTTAAGCTGGACGTTTCGCTGGCAAAGTCAGCATCTCGAATTCGTGAGTTTGCAGCTGATAAGTTTTGCGATACGTTTTCTAAGTTAGAGATGGTGGACCCCAAGCGGTTTTGGATAGCACCCAACTTGGCGCGTGAGCTCGATAGAGAACTCAGAGCCTCATCGATTCGATCGATGGAGTTGGCCGCATTTTTGGCTGTCGATACATCTAAGCCAGTGCCAATCGCTGTTTCATCTCCGCCTTGTGCTGAATAACCAATTTTAAGCAGAGCGGCAGCCTTAGACGATTCGGCAGCGGCAGAGCTGGTGACGATGACATCGCCGCCACTGGTGTTCTCCAGTGAGATGGTTCCAAAAGTAACTGCAGAAGTCGTTACCCCACTTAAGAAGGCTCCCGAAGTTGTTTGCAGTACCTCAATATTAAGACCTGTGGCAGAAGTTAGTACTAATTTTCCGGTATCGAGATCCGCGCTGGCGGTAACCCCTTGAATACCAAGGCTATTGATTTGACTGACCACAGTATTGATGGTGGTTGCTGAGGCAGCAGTGGTAAACGACACCGTGACTGAGTTGATTTTGAAAGTTTCCGAACTGGCTAAAGCCGTAAAGAAGTTGTATTTCACTTCTGTGGTCGCGGTGGCACTAACACCGGATTGATCAGAAATCGCGTTAATAGCAAAGGCGATATCGGAACTATTAACAGAAGAAGAAGTACCGTTTTGCACTTTTCCTAAGCTAACGCCGTTAATTTCAATACCGTCTGAAGTCGAAATGCTGCTGCCCGTCACGGCTCCGCCGATCAACTTGCTGGGGCCTTCAGAAATATTTAAGCCCAATAATTGAATTTGAGCGGCAGTAGAGGTGGATTGTGCGGCATCGGTAGTAATAGAAATGGTTTCACCATCTTGACTGCTTAATCCCAGATATCCGGTATAGGTTCCAGCGGTTAAGCCGGCATCGGTAAGATCGGTCGCCGTAGCACTGGAGATCAAAATTGAATTACCAGTGTCATTGGATAATACCAATTTGCCACCGTCGCCAATCGCTGCGGTAACACCGGCGATATCTCGGTTAATATTATCCACCAGTTCTTGCATACTGCTGGATTTTGTTACGGTGGTGCCGTTAATGCGTAATGCACCTGTCGTAACACCTGTAACACCTTGACCACCACTGACCACGTTATAGGCAGTAGCCGTTACCCCGTGCTGACCTGTCTTATTGTTGATGAGCTTTTCGACATCATCAATGGTTTGTGTGGCGCCACTAAATGAGCCTAGTGCTATGCCGTTGAGTACGATATCTCCAGAGGCGATCGTTGCGGCTGTGTACAGGGTGCTGGCCATACGCCCACTATTTAAAGTACCCAAAGCACTAAAGCCATTTAAGTTTAAATCTTTAGCCGTTACTGAATCTAAGGAAAAGCTGACAGTTTGACCCGAGTTAGCACCAATCTGGAAGGTTTTATTTTTTGAGCTGCCATCCAATAAGTTCACACCGTTAAACTGAGTAGTTTTGGCGATACGATCGATCTCGCTATACAGCTGATCAACCTCTGCTTGAATCGAGGTGCGGTCAGCATCTGAGTTGGTGCCGTTAGCTGACTGTACCGACAGTTCTCTCATACGTTGCAGAATGTTGGACATTTCCGACATAGAGCCTTCAGCGGTTTGCGTTAGAGAGATGCCGTCATTCGCATTTCGTACCGCTTGATTCAAACCACGGACCTGGGTTTCGAAACGCGTTGAAATGGCCAGACCAGCAGCATCATCTTTGGCGTTGTTAATTCTTAAACCAGAAGACAAACGTTCAATTGCACTGGTTTGAGCTGCTTGAGTTTTGTTCAATTGGCGCTGGGCGTTCATCGCTAGGATGTTCGTATTAATAATTTGTGGCATGACCTTGCTCCCGCATTTGTCAGATATAACCCAGCTGCCGTGTTGCGATTACTGGATTGGTTTGAATTACTGTTTTCAAATCGCTTTGTTCGTGACCAAGGTATCGGCCGATTTATGCGCACTTTTAAGATTGTTATGTTTTGTTATTTTCAGTTAACTGATGTATTTGGTTATATAAGCCGCGTAGCACTGCGAAATTCACGAGGCTACTCAGCGAATTTTGAGAAGCTGCTAGACTTGCATTACGATTATTTGTTTTGAATTCATACGCTTGTATGATTCAAGACTGACATGGAATGGAAGAGTGTTCATAAGGAGTGTGTATGCTGAATATTTTTGTGGGCGTAGATAGTCGGCAACCGATTGCTTATACAGTGTTGCAGCACTCTTTAGTGACACGAGCCAGTAAGCCTGTCATGGTGTCGCCGCTATTGCTGAAGCAATTACCTATACAACGTCGAGGTTTAACCGATTTCACTTTTTCGCGGTATTTGGTGCCGTATTTGTGTGATTACCAAGGTTGGGCCCTCTTTCTGGACGCAGATTTTTTGTGTCTTGCCGATGTTTATGAATTGCTCGCATTGGCTGATCCGCATTGTGCGGTACAGGTGGTGCAACATGCGATGGCGTTTGAATGGCCATCACTGATGCTATTTAACTGCGAAGCGTGTCGAACCCTAACACCTGACTACATCGAAACTGCGCAACCCAATCAATTGCAGTGGGGAAAAGTCGGTAGTTTGCCCGCAGAATGGAATTTTTTAGTGGGCTATGATCAAATTTCTCAGCCTTTTAATATCAATAAGCCAGTAAAAATGGTGCATTACACCCAAGGGATTCCCGCTTTTTTGGAAATGAAAGGCACCGATTTTTATGATGATTGGCATGCTGAGCTGGGTCAATGTTTAGAGACGACGTCTTGGTGGGAGTTGATGGGCAATTCGGTACATGCCAAGCCGGTGATTGAGCGTTTGCAAACGAAAGTGAATGCGCAGCGATGAATGCACGTCAGCAATTTTCACAAGCAGAATATTTCCAGCAACAAGGTGATTGGCAGCAAGCAATTGCCTCATATCAAGACTGTTTGCAAGATGCAGAAACAGCGGTTGCAGCGCATTGTAATATGGCGAGCATATTATTAAAGCAAGCCGATCATGTGCAAGCTGTTGATCATTTAACGTGGTTGATACAACATCAGCCAGATCAATTGCTCTGGGTGGAACAATTGGCAGATGCCTATTGCGCGGCGGGTTTAATCGAGCAATCGATTCAAGTGGTGATGAGTGCTTTGCCTAAACAAGTGTCTCCCTCGCGTTGGTTAGATCGTATTGCGCGTTATTACCAACAGCTCAACCAATTTGCACAAGCCATTGCGTTTCAACGTTGGGCGATTCAAAGTGCTCAGATCATTCAAGCACAGCAGGAAGTTGATTGGTCACTATGGTTTAATTTGGCTAATCATTATTTGCATTGGTTTACTGTGGAGGGGCAGCCACATTTATTGTTGTCGGCAGAACAATCGATTGAAGCGGTACCAGTGGTTAGTATCAACGATGATATTCGTCAGCTGAAAGCAGAAATACTCGGGCAATTGTGCCGCTGGGAATCAGCATTGACGCAGTTATTGGCGATTGAGATGAAAAACGTGCGAGTATTAAATCGCATTGGGGTTGCCTATTCTGAATTAGGTCAATGGCCAGCTGCGATTGATTTTTTACAGCGTGCGGTTGTAATGGATTCCAGTTATTCGGCCGCTCAATATCATCTTGCCAATGCGTTATCAGCGATTGAAAACTACGAGGATGCCAATCGTTATTATCGACATTTGTGTTTGCATAAACCTAATTGGGCTGATGCCCATTTAAATCTTGGATTAAATTTGTTGGCCTGTAATCAATGGGCTGATGGTTGGCGCGAATATGAATGGCGCTGGCAAGTTCCGTTGTATCGGCGTGATTTACTGGTGACGACATTACCAATGTGCCATTCATTAAAATCGATGACAGCACCCTTACTGATCTGGTCTGAGCAAGGCATCGGCGATAGTTTGATGTGGTTACCTTGGGTTTTATATTTGCAACAAGCACATATTCCGTTTGTCTTGATGTTGCCCGATCGGTTGATACCTTTACTGCAACGCAGTTATCCGGATTGGATTTTATTGCCGCGACGCGCGCAATTGAACGCAGCAGATAGTGCAGTTTTTGCGGCACAATTACCCATGGGAAGTTTGCCGCATTTATGTCAACAGCTCTTTGATGGTGCTGCAATACCACAAAAACGAAATGCCTATTTAACAGCAGATGCTAATCGTGTTGCCGCATTAAAAAATACTTATGGTGCTGGACCGCGTGTCGGCATTGCTTGGCAGGGCGGTAGTGGTAAGCAACGATTATTGCGCTCCATTGAATTAAGCACTTGGCAGACGTTATTGAATATCCAAGATATTCATTGGATGTGTTTGCAGCATGGCGTCTGTGAAAAAGATTTAGCTGATATTGACCAACAAACGCAGCAGCGGTTGTGGTGTGATTTTTCGATTGATCCACTCGTCAATATGGATGACTTTGCTGCGCAAATTGCGGCTATGGATTTGGTCATTACCATTGATAATTCGACAGCACATTTGGCTGGTGCTCTTGGCGTTGAAGCTTGGGTGCTGTTGCCTGAAGTACCTGAGTGGCGATGGTCTCGCAGCTCTGAATTAACTCAACCTAGTCAGTGGTATGAATCCGTGACGTTGTTTTACAAACAACATGGCAGTTGGCAGGATTTATTCAGTCATTTAGCTGAACGTTTGTCGCGTTGGCTCACTTCTCGTCATCCCTAATTTTATGGATCTGGCAGTGCACGCGGATCGCGAATTTTTTTTGGTAATAAAATCACGGCAAAGCCTGCATTAAAACGATTGAGTTGGAACAATTCAAAGCGGGACATTAATTTTGGTAACCACCAATCTAACGATTGTTGAATTAAATGCGCATTACGGCCATCGGGTAATTGTTTTTTCGCAGGTCCGGTATGGATAGTGACAAAAGCGATACGTAACGTTAGCTTTTGCAGATCGTCTAATACCGCGTTTAAGTATTCAGGTTCAATATGTTCTAACACATCAATACAGCACAGCATTTCTTGTGCTTGTGGCCGCTGAGCAAAATCTGCAATGGCTGGATCATATTGAATCACACGCAAATCTTCTTGAACTTTCAAATGTTGTGCTAAACGTCCTTTACCGGCGCCGTAGTCAAGCAATGCGCGAATTTGGAGATCGTCGATGATCTTTGATACCTGCTCCGCGAACTGTACGCAAGCCATACCATATTCATCATGAGTATTATGTAATTGCTGTTGCTGTTGTCGATAATGATCGCTGATTAGTGCGTGCATCATACATCCTCGTAAAATAATGCCTCCATGGCAGCTATCCAGTATAGCTTTAGATTGTAAATAGTTTTTTTTGCCTAAAATGGCGACAATTTTGGTGAATAGTAAAGTTTTTACTGGCTAAATGTCATTTATTTGGCAAAATGCACGTCTTCGGCTTTACTTGTGAAGCTATCTACGTGTTGTTGATCCAGGGATGATGGATTGGCAGTTAACAGATTGATCTGTCAGTGTAGAGGCAGTACCGATATAAGAATGGATTTCTTAGCGAATGTACAGGGAAAAATATGATGTGCCAGGCTGGTCGAATACTTTTAATTGATGACAATGCTCAACGTCAACATGATGCTAAAGTCATACTCGATTTTTTAGGTGAGGGTGCATTGGTGTTCAGCCACCAACAGTGGCGTCAACAAATCCAAACATTACTAGCCTCCAACGAAATCGCATCCAATGATGAATTGTTATGCGTATTGGTAGGGAAATCTGAACAGAAAACCTTAAGCGCGGTCTTAGATGATTTGCGTGATTGGGACGCAAAAATTCCGGTTATCACGTTTGATACCGATGAAGAAGAAGCGCGGATTTTAAAAGAAAACTGCCGTAACTGGATTGCCCGCCTGGAATTTCCGCCAACCTATACCCAATTTTTAGACACTTTACATCGTGCGCAAATTTACCGTGATTCGAATCGCGATAACGTGGAGCGTAAACAGCGTCGTGAAGCGCAGTTATTTCGCAGTTTAGTAGGCACCAGTCGTACCATTATCAAGGTGCGCGAACTCATGGCACAAGTTGCGGATAAAGATGTGAATGTGTTGATTACCGGTGAATCAGGAACCGGAAAAGAAGTGGTTGCGCGTAACCTGCATTATCATTCGCATCGTCGTCATAAACCTTTTGTGCCTGTCAATTGTGGTGCAATTCCGGCGGAATTATTAGAAAGCGAATTATTTGGCCATGAAAAAGGTGCCTTTACGGGCGCTGTTTCCAGCCGCGCGGGCCGTTTTGAATTGGCGCAAGGTGGCACGTTATTTCTGGATGAAATTGGTGATATGCCGCTGCATATGCAGGTAAAAATTTTGCGAGTATTGCAGGAACGCACCTATGAGCGTGTGGGCAGTACCAAAACATTAACCGCCGATGTTCGTATTATTGCGGCCACCCATCGCAACTTAGAAGAATCGATTAAAACCGGTAGTTTCCGTGAAGATTTATATTATCGTTTAAATGTTTTTCCCATCGAAATGCCGGCATTACGCGAACGCACCGAAGATATCCCATTATTGATTAATGAATTGATTGCGCGAATTGAAAATGAAAAACGCGGTTCTATTCGTTTTAATTCTGCAGCCATTATGACATTGTGTCGTCATCCATGGTCGGGGAATGTGCGTGAACTGGCAAATTTAGTTGAACGATTAGTCATTACGCATCCGTATGGCATTGTCGGTGTGAATGATTTACCGCGTCGTTTTCATAATGTAGAAGATCAAGAAGATGCGTTGGTTGTGTCGAGTACACCTGGTTATGCTGAAAATTTAGTGGTCTCAGGCTTGGTGGGATTAGATCAACCCGCGCTGTTACCGGTGAATGGTTTAGATTTAAAAGATTACTTGAGCAATCTTGAGTGCAGTTTGATTCAGCAAGCACTAGATGACTGTAATGGCGTTGTTGCGCGCGCTGCGGAAAAATTAAAAATTCGACGCACCACGTTGGTAGAAAAAATGCGTAAATACGATGCATTTAATTCTAAATCGTCAGCATGATCGTTAGCATAAATAGAGGGTAGGCACGGCACTTGCTTTAATCTAGAAACCCGCTTAATTACTGCGCTTTATTGACGCTAAGCGGATTTCTGGTGATAGGACAGCGTGATGTTGCAGACTTCTTTTCAAGTGGTAAAAACTCAATCATTATTTAATGCGCCGTCATCGATTATCGATGACGCGCTGAATGAGCAAGATCTACAAAAAACCTTCAAGCAGTTTAATCAATTGGCGTTGCGACTTCAGACGTCGCAATTGGCTTTAAAAACACAACTCGAAAATTTGCAATATCAATTGGTGACGGTCAATCGACAACGCTTAGATGAGTTGGCGGCTAAAGAAACTTTGGCGCAACATCTTCAGCAACTATTGAAAGTATTGCCGGTGGGTGTGGTGGTATTAAATGCGCAAGGTCAAGTGTTATCCGCCAATCCGGCTGTCAATTTAATCCTTGAAATTGAGTTAATGGGTCGCAGTTGGCGAGAAATCATTGAACAAATTTTTGCACCTCAGCCGGATGATGGTCATGAAATTTCATTGCGCAATGGTAAGCGCGTGCGCTTGTCGACACAGAGCTTGTCTGATCAAGGTCAATTGATTGTGATTGATGATTTAACGCAGACACGTCAATTGCAAAAAACGGTTTCTCAGCAACAGCGCTTAAGTTTATTGGGAAAAACAGCCGCGTCACTAGCGCATCAGATTCGGACGCCTTTGTCGGCCATATTGTTGTACCTTGATGATGCGCTGTTACAGGTGAACGATACCCAAAATACGCAACGCAATTTGGCGCACATGAAAACGAAAATTCAACAACTCAATCAGCAGGTAGAAGATTTTTTGATTTTTTCGCGTCGTGATATTGCGCTCACTGATCGCGTAAACATTGGCGATTTACTGCAATCCAGTATTGAAAATGTGCAAGGGGTGAGTCATCGATCACGCATTTTCCTACATACTTATCCTGCTGTAAAAACCTATCAATTGATTTGTCAACAATCCGCGATGATCGGATTGTTGACAAATTTATTACGCAATGCCATTGAATCGTGTGATCGTGAATCTTGTGATGATGCAGTGATCAAGATTGAAATTTCCGCAACCGATAATGTTCAATTTCCATGTCGTATTGATATTGTGGACAACGGCATTGGTATGACAGAAACACAGCTGAATCAGCTTTGCGAACCTTTTGTTACTAGTAAAAGCACTGGCACTGGTTTGGGGTTGGCTATTGTTAAACGCATCGCCGATGTGCATAACATTCGCTTGGAGTTTTTGAGTCAGCCGGATATAGGTACCCAGGTAATTCTGTGGTTGCCTGCCACTGCATTGCATATTGCAGGAGAAAATGCATGAATCTACGCAGCATATTATTGGTAGAAGATGATGATGATTTGCGCGATGCGATTGCAAAAACACTGCATACCCATGGCTATGGTTGCATTACTGCTCGAAATGGGCATCATGCTTTGCAATGCTTACAGCAGCACGATGTACAACTGGTATTAACCGATGTACAAATGCCGCAATTAGATGGCATTGAATTATTAGTGAAAATTCGTCAACGCACGAAAAATTTACCCGTCCTGATGATGACGGCTTATGGAACCATTGACAAGGCAGTGGAAGCGCTGCAAAAGGGCGCTAATGATTATTTAACCAAACCTTTTGAAAGCCAGCGGTTGCTGCAAAAAATTCAGCAACTTTTATTGCCCACAACGCCGACGCAGGTGGTTATCAGCTCGGCATCATCGTTAAGCAATAAATCGTCATGCATTATTGTCGATAAAAACTCTAAAGAATTGTATCGACTTGCCGAGCGTGTGGCGCCTACGGATTCATCTGTTCTCATTTATGGAGAAAGCGGTACCGGTAAAGAAGTATTGGCGCGTTATATTCATGATCATTCTCCACGATTTGATCAGCCATTTGTCGCATTAAACTGTGCCGCTATTCCTGATAACATGCTGGAAGCCATTTTGTTTGGTTTTGAAAAAGGGGCTTTTACGGGGGCTCATCAGGCGTCGGCAGGAAAGTTTGAGCAGGCCAATGGTGGCACGTTATTGCTCGATGAAATTTCCGAAATGCCCTTGGCGTTACAAGCGAAATTACTACGAGTCTTGCAAGAACGTGAAGTGGAAAGAATTGGCGGGAAAAAACCGATTAAACTTAGTTTAAGGGTGTTGGCGACCACCAATCGCGAATTAAAAAATGAAATCACCGCAGGTCGTTTCCGAGAAGACTTATTTTATCGTTTAAATGTTTTTCCGCTTTTTGCTAAGCCATTGCGGCAAAGAACCGGGGATATTATTCCTTTAGCCAATTTTTTTATGCAGCGTTATCAGGCTGATGGCATAAAAAATGGCAGCATGAAAAAAATCTTGTCTGAAGATGCTTGTCATGCTCTTCAAAGTTATGAGTGGCCTGGCAATATTCGTCAATTGGAAAATATCATTCAACGCAGTTTAATTTTGTCGGAAGGTCAAGAAATTCAGGTGATGGATTTGCATCTACAAGAAGATCAGTGTTTATTGACGAAAGTATCTGAGATTTGCCAAATTGACGCGGATGATTTTCATGAAAACAGCGGTAGCTTAGACGCAGACTTGCGTCATCGAGAATATGAATTAATTATGGAAACGCTTAAATCTCAGCGGGGTTCGCGTGAAGAAACGGCACGCGTACTTGGTATTAGCTCACGTACCTTGCGCTATAAAATG
Source organism: Gammaproteobacteria bacterium (assembly GCA_031409375.1). Lineage (GTDB taxonomy): Bacteria > Pseudomonadota > Gammaproteobacteria > Pseudomonadales > JANQJO01 > JANNXD01. The sequence goes on from JANNXD010000057.1 coordinate 23,964, forward strand.
GCCAAAATGCGTTCTGCAGGAGTATTGATGCATGAGTATTGATATTCAAATGACAAAATTATTAGCCGATATGCGTAGTCTGCGTGCCGATGCTATGTCACGAGATGTATTGCCCACGCAGGAGATTAAGTTCGCTGATGTTCAGGCAAGTGTAACTCGCAATATACAACCGACTGCAGCCCCATCATTTGGCGATGCGTTTAAGCAGGCGATTGGTCAGGTGAATGATTTACAAAATAATGCGGGCAATTTACAACTTGCTTATGAGTTACGTGATCCAAAAGTGGATATTACCCAAGTAATGGTGGCGAGTGAAAAAGCGAATATTGCTTTTACGGCAATGACACAAGTGCGTAATAAGTTTGTTGATGCTTATCGCGATATTATGAATATGCCAATCTAGGTTAATTTATGGCTCAGAATGCTTTGAAAACGATGGATAGTTCAACGGCTTTAATTGAAGGATTTTCCGGGTTGTCGATTATCCGTCAAGTGGGATTGATGTTGGGGTTGGCGGCGAGCGTGGCCATTGGATTTGCCGTGGTATTGTGGTCGCAGCAACCGGATTTTAAACCGCTCTATACGGACATTTCGTATTTAGACGCCAGTCAAGTGACTGCAATTTTGGCTAGTGAAAAAATTAAATTTAAACTCGATACCGAACATAACTCCTTAATGGTGGATGCCACTCAAATTGATAATGCTCGCATGAAACTGGCGGCAGCTGGTATGCCAATGGGAAGCGAAATGGGTTATGAATTATTGGATCGTGATAATGGCTTTGGTGCCAGTCAATTTATGGAGAAGGCTCGCTATCATCGTAGTATTGAAGGTGAGCTTACTAAGACCATCAGTAGTATTACCGGTGTACGCAGTGCGAGGGTGCATATTGCCATTCCGGCTAAATCGGTTTTTGTGGGTGATCCCCGCAAACCAAGTGCCTCTGTCATGGTGGATTTATATCCGGGTAAGTCGTTAGATAAATCTCAGGTGGAGGCTATTGCCAGTTTGGTTGCTTCAAGTGTGCCTGAGTTAACGGTGAAATTGGTTACCGTCATTGATCAAAAAGGCAATATGTTATCTGAGCTGGAAGGCAAAGATGAATTGCATCGTGCCAACAAGCATATGGAGTATGTTGAGTCGTTAGAACAAAGATACAGGCAGCGCATCAATAATATTCTTGAGCCCATTTTATTAGCAGAAAACTTTAAGGTGGAAATTACCGCTGATGTCGATTTTACTAACCAAGAACAAACTTCAGAAATTTTTAATCCTGATGATGCCGCCATTCGTAGTGAACAAATTTTGGATGAACAAAGACGCAGTCAAAATTCGGCAAGCGGTGTTCCTGGTGCGTTAAGTAATCAACCGCCAACAACACCGGCTACGTCTGCTGCCGCTGTGCCTGCTGCTGGCAGTAGTGTTGCTGTTAATACTGAACCCGATAATATACGTAAGCAGACCAGTAAAAACTATGAGTTGGATCGTACCATTAGTCATATCCAACATCCGGTTGGTGAAATTAGGCGCTTGTCGGTCGCGGTTGTGGTGAACAATAAAAGTGCACCGATTAAGAGTGCTGCCGCAGAAGCTGCTGGTGATAAAAAATCAAAAAAAGTTGATAAGGCAGATAAAGCCGAAAAAAATTCACCGTCTGCTGATTCCCAAAAGGTACCTTTATCGGAGCAGGATATTGAGCAGATAAATCGATTAGTAAAAGATGCAATTGGTTACGATGCCAATCGTGGCGATAGTGTGGTGATTATCAATCAAGCCTTTGTCGAAAAACCAATAATTGCTGCAGAAGTTATTCCTGAAGTCAGTTTGTTGCAGCAAGATTGGATGAAAACGGCCATCAAGCAAGCATTGGGTGGTTTGTTTGTCCTGATTATGGTGTTTGCGGTATTAAAACCAATTTTACGTAATCTGGCCACCGCTGGAAAAAGTAATTTAGTGGCGACACAAAGTTTAGCACTCAGCAATGATGAAGAGGAGGAGATTCCCGTTAAAGCAGAGGAACCTGAAATTTTCTTGCCGGGCCCAGAGGAGAGTTATGAAGCCCAGTTAAATGCTGTAAAAGGTATGGTGTCGGATGATCCACGACGGGTTGCGCAGGTGGTAAAAACTTGGTTGGCACAATAGCGATGTTTTGTAATAGCAATGTTTTGTGAGTAGGGATGTATGAGTAAACCTGAAGCGGGTAAGCAAGTAGATGCAGTGCAGCAGGCAGCGATTTTACTCATGGCGCTGGGGGAGCATGAGGCGGCTGAAGTGCTTAAACATATGGGACCTAAAGAGGTGCAGCGTTTAGGACATGAAATGTCGCAACTGAGCAGTGTGAGTCGTGAGCAAGTAGAAGGCGTCTTATCGAAATTTATTGATTCGGTGCGTGATCAAACTAATCTGGGTATTGGTAACGAAAGTTACATTCGCAATATGATGGTGCAAGCGCTAGGCGAAGAAAAAGCCAACGGCATGGTGGATAGTATTTTACAAGGCGGCAATACGTCTGGCCTAGATACGCTGAAATGGATGGACGCACGCTCAGTGGCGGATTTGGTGCGTTATGAGCATCCACAAATTCAAGCCATCGTCATTGCTTATTTAGATTCAGATCAAGCTGCAGCGGTGTTGCAATTGTTAGATGAACGCGTGCGTTTAGATATTATTATGCGCATTGCCTCGATTGATTCTATTCAACCGCAAGCCTTACAAGAATTGAATAATATTTTGGAGAAACAGTTTTCTGCGAATACGTCAGGCGCCAATACGCGCTTAGGTGGTATTAAGTGTACCGCCAACATCATGAACTTTTTAGACAGCGCCGCTGAATCGCAATTAATTGAATCCATTAAAGATGTGGATGGCGATATGGCGCAGGAAATTCAAGATCTGATGTTTGTATTTGATAATTTGATTGATGTCGATGATCGTGGCATTCAAACCATCTTGCGGGAAGTCTCCAGCGATACGCTTATATTGGCGCTGAAAGGCGCGGATGATGCCTTCAAAGAAAAAATATTTGGCAACATGTCCAAACGTGCCGCTGAAATGTTAAGAGATGATTTACAAGCCAAGGGGCCGGTTAAAATCAGCGAAGTTGATTCGGCGCAAAAAGAAATTCTGGCCATTGCGCGTCGCATGGCCGATGCCGGTGAAATCGTCTTGGGTGGTAAAGGCGGCGAGGAAATGATCTAAGCATATGGAGATGAATGATTCGTCAGCGGGTTTCCTAACAGGCTACGAGCGTTGGGAGCTGCCTGCATTGGATGCGCATGTGGCAAGCTCGTCAGCTTGGCAGATTCCCAAAAATGAGGCGCCGGGCTTGAGTTTTCCGACCGTTCAGGAACTTGAAGCGATTCGCCACGCTGCGCATCAAGAAGGCATCGAGCAGGGCATCAAACTCGGGCAACAGCAAATTACCGAAGCCGTGTCGCGTTTGGCTTCTGTCGCTGAGCAATTGTGGGTTCCCATCAATCAACAAGATCAGCAGTTGCTGCAGGTGATGGCAGACTTGGTGGTAAAAATTTGCAAGGCGGTATTAAAACGTGAGTTATCTTTTAATACCCAGCAGATTCAATGCATTGTGCAGGAGGCATTAATGTGCTTGCCAGCCAATAGTGCACAAACCGTGATTTATTTAAATACACAAGATTTTGCATTGATCAGTGCACATAAAGAATTATTGCCAGGTTGGCGAGCAGATTGGACGCTTAAGGTGAGTGCGCAGTTAGCACCAGGCGGTTGTTTGGTCGATAGTGCAAAAACAAGAATTGATGCCAGTATTGAACAGCGTTTTAATGAGGCAATTGCGGGACTTTTTTCGAGTGATGAATTTTCGCTTGCCAACGCCACACAGATTTTTAAAGACCCCTTATTGGAAAACTCTGAATTTTTAGCCCCTGCAGAATTTTTTGCTTCAGACACTGGCGACAATCATGGTATTAACCATGACGCAGAAGGTCCAGTGGAATCATGACCAGTCGCCAAGTTTTTGTGAGCCGTTTGCAGCCGTGGTTATCGCAGATTCCTCAACAAGTTGCCCCGCAAATCATGGGCCGTATCAGTTGCACTGTGGGCTTAACCTTGCAAGCGGTGGGTTGTACGCCGTCATTGGGCGCACGCTGTTGGATTGAGTTGAGTTCAGGTCGGCACATTGAAGCAGAAGTGGTGGGTTTTAGTGGTGAGACCATCCATTTAATGCCATTAGACAAGGTTGATGGCTTATCCCCAGGTGCACGAGTGATTCCACTGGCACTACGCGGCAGTGTGCCAGTGGGCTTTGGTTTATTGGGTCGAGTGATCAATGGTCGAGGGCAACCGATTGATGGCCGAGGCCCGTTACAGGCTACTACTTATTATCCGCTACAAAGTCAGACGTTAAACCCACTAGCACGTAAACCCATTCGTCAGCCGCTGGATGTTGGTGTGCGCAGCATCAATGGATTGCTGACAGTCGGGCGTGGCCAGCGAATTGGTTTATTTGCTGGCTCAGGTGTGGGTAAAAGTGTGCTGATGGGAATGATGACACGCTTTACGCAAGCCGATGTGGTGATAGTGGGCTTAATTGGCGAACGGGGTAGGGAAGTAAAAGAGTTTATCGAAGACATTCTGGCTGAAGCGGGCTTACGCAAAGCGATTGTCGTGGCCTCTCCAGCCGATGATCCGGCGCTGGTGCGCCTGCAGGCGGCCATGACCGCTTGCAGTTTGGCGGAGTATTTTCGGGATCAAGGTCAGGATGTTTTGTTGTTATTGGACTCGTTAACGCGTTTTGCGCAAGCAGCCCGCGAAATTGCCATTGCTGCGGGTGAGCCACCCGCGTCAAAAGGTTATTCACCCTCTGTATTTTATCGATTAACACAGTTGGCGGAGCGGGCAGGGAATGCAGCCGATGATAAAGGTCGCAAAGGCGGCAGTATTACCGGAATTTATACCGTGTTAACCGAAGGAGATGATCAAATGGACCCGATCGCAGAGTCTGCTCGGGCGATTTTAGATGGGCATATTGTGTTAGGACGGCGGTTAGCGGAAGAGGGCATTTATCCCGCCGTGGATGTTGAAGCCTCGATTAGTCGTGCGATGAACAGTTGCGTGAGTGAGTCCTGGTCAAGCGCTGCGCAGAAGCTCAAAAAATGGGTTTCGGTTTACCAGCAAAATCGAGATTTAATCAGCATTGGGGCTTACAGTGTTGGCAGTGATGCCAATATCGATCAGGCTATTCACATGATGCCCAAGATTCGTGAATTTTTGGCACAATCCACTCAGCAGTCCGCCTCGATACAAGACACTGAGCAAGCTTTATATACATTGGTTGCGCAAGCCAACCAATTACAGCGAGGTGTGCCAGACAACGGCGCGCGGGAGAAACCATTGGCGGTCAAGCGTCGATAATTAGTGTGGTGTAGTTCATGTCCGAGAAACGACGGTTGCAGCAATTACAGGTTATCCGCGATCTAAAAATTCAACAGGAGCAAATATTGGCTAAACAACTGGCGAAGGCTTATCAAGCGTGGCAGCATCAGGTCAATACGTTAGAACAATTAAGCCGTTATCAGCAGGAATACGCTGCCGGTGCCACTGCGCAGATTCAGGCTTGGGCTCGCCAAAATTTGCAGTTGTTCTTAACGCAATTAGATCAGGTCTTGCTGGTACAAGCTCAGCAGGTGGCACAGACGGATATTACCCATCAACGCATGCAGCAGCAGTGGCAACACGCACATCATCACGCGCAGCGATTTTCAGAGTATGTCGATGAGCAATATAAGCGCTTTCAACAGCAGCGAGATAATCAACAGGATGTTGAAGCGCAAGCGTTATTTGATCAGTACAAAATACAAAAAAACCATCATCTAATCTAAATAAATATGGCAATAAAACTACATGCAAATAATACCAAAAATAACAATGCGTAAACTTATACTTCTTGCAGACTATTCACAAAAAACTCAGAATCATTGAGACCTTTATTAAAGGTTATTTAAGGAAAATTTCTATGCCCGTAGATCATTCTCTGCTGCCAGCAATGCTCGCGAATCGTAAAAATGGTTGTTCCCAGCACGCGGAATCAGAGGATTTTGTTTCTGTAATTACGCCGTCAGCTGAGAAAATTTTGTTTTCTATTGAAGACTACAGTTTAGCGACATCTGTTGCGGTTAAAAAAATAAATGATTTTGTATTCATCATGAGTGTTCATCGAATTTTAAAAGTAAAGCAGCTTAAAGACATAACCATGTTTTTCGATAAAATTAGTAGCTCTTTTGATTTGTTAAATAATAAAATTGACGAAACAAAACTATTAGCGATTAATACTTTAATTAATTCTAGTTTGTGTGGTTTGTCTGGAGAGTCGTTTTCAGGAGTGGTAAAGCAAGTCAATGTATTGTGTAATCAATCAAAAAATTTCTTGGTTGATATTAAAACGGGCATTGAAAAAACAAATATGGCGCTGGATGGCATATTGTCATTAATTAAATCTACGATAGAAACTGAGTTGAATGTGATGACCACATTAAAAACACAGGTTGACTATTGTCTGGGCAAACTGGCCACGCATCTACAATATCTTCAAGCTGACTATCTAATGTCAGATTATCGTCCATTTAAAGATAGTATAGAAAGCGATTTTCAGAGGCTATTAAGCGCTCTTTTAGCGACACATGATCATGTTGTTCTTCTGATGTCAAAACCGCATAAAGATATGCAGTTAGCTTCTGATGTTGATCAATGGTTACAACAATTAAAAAACCTATGTGCTGCATCATTGTTGTTTAAGTAAATCATCTTTAAACCAGTTGAATTTCTGAAATTAAGCTATCCTAAAAACACGTGGGTTTACCTACGGATTATCAAGATAACGAAATTAAAAATTCATTAGTATAACTGGTTGAGGAATATGGACATGGCAATCTGGTCTGATGAAACGACTGATAGCAAAGCATTAACCATTAAAATTCAGGGCCGATTTGATTTCAGTGCGCATCAAGAGTTTCGGGATGCATATGAGAAGTCTAAAGATGACCCATCTGAGTACGTTGTTGATATGAAAGAGACGACTTATTTGGATTCATCTGCACTTGGTATGCTGTTGTTGTTGCGTGATCATGCTGGTGGAGATAGTTCTTCCATTCGCATCGTGAATTGCAATCCTGATGTGAAGAAAATTTTGACCATTTCCAATTTCGAGCAATTGTTTAGCATTAGCTAAGCAACTCTCGGCCGCTGGTTGTGGACACAAAGCCTCTTCGCCTATTAATTGCAGATGATAACGATTCTGATCGTCTGATTTTAAAAACTATTCTGGAAAAGCAAGGGCATGTTGTTTTTTCGGCTTCAGATGGTGCCGAAGCATTGGTCATGTTTCAAAAAGAAGCACCTGATCTGGTCTTGCTTGATGCCTTAATGCCAGTGATGAATGGTTTTGAGGCTGCCAGGGCAATTAAATTGGCGGCTTATGGTGACTTAGTTCCAATTATATTTATCACGTCCTTAAAAGATGCCGCATCGCTGGCGGATTGTTTGAAAGCTGGCGGTGACGACTTCATCAGTAAGCCCTATAACCGTATTATCCTGCATGCCAAAATTCAAGCACATGCCCGTATGCGTCGTTTGCATGAAGTGGTACAAGAGCAGCGCGATAAAATTTCCAAGCATAATGATCATCTGATGCGCGAGCAGGAAGTTGCGAAAGCAGTATTTGATAATATTGCTCATAGTGGTTGTATTGATGCCCCCAATATTAAATCCTTATTATCTCCAATGGCAGTATTTAATGGTGATATGGTATTGGTAGCAAAAAAACCGGCTGATGGCATGTATGTGTTATTGGGTGATTTTACAGGACATGGTCTGCCAGCGGCGATTGGTGCATTGCCTGCCTCGGAAATTTTTTATGGTATGTCCCGGAAGGGATTTACCATGCAAGAAATTTTGCGTGAAATTAATCGAAAATTAAAGCAAATTTTACCTGTTGGGGTTTTTTGTTGCGCTTGCATGCTGGATTTATCCTTTCACGAGGGCATGGTAAAAATTTGGATGGGTGGGCTTCCTGATTTAATTATATTCCGCACAAAAACTAAAAAAATGGAAAGGATTAGATCTGCTCATCTGCCACTTGGCGTGTTATCGGATGAAAAATTGCTGCTGCAGTTGGATGTATTGCATTTGGATTATGGTGACAAAATTTATGTCTGGTCAGATGGTATTCATGAAGCCCTAAATGCGCAAGGGGAGATGTTTGGTACGCAGGCGCTTGATCAGGTATTTCATAATAATAACCAAGCGGACGATTTATTTGATGAAGTTTTGCATGCCGTAAAAGTTTTTACCGGAGATCAAGCCCAGGATGATGACTACACCATGGTGGAAGTCAGCATGGCAAACGAGCATGAGGTTTTTAATGATCGACAAGATGAAGATGAGGGTTTTGCAAAAAAACTTATCGTGATGGATTGTACGATCACCTGCGAATTGCGTCCCGATAGTTTACGAACATTTAATCCGTTACCGTTGGTTACGCATTATTTGCGTGAAATTCCAGGATTAAAAAATCATAGCGGTAAATTGTATACGGTAATTGCTGAATTATATTCTAATGCGCTTGAACATGGATTGTTACGCTTGAGTTCATCTCTAAAAAATTCTGCCCAAGGCTTTGCGAGCTATTATAAACAACGTACTTTAGCGCTGGATGCCCTAAAATCAGGTTGTGTAACGATTAAATTGAACTGCGAGCCTTTGGAAAACCGAGGAGGGCGTTTAAAGATCAGGGTGGAGGACTCAGGTTTTGGCTTTGATCATGAAAATATGATGAGTAATCAATTAAAAAAACAGGGCTATAGTGGGCGAGGGATTCCATTGATTTTGTCAATGTGCCAATCGGTTATATATTATGGAAATGGAAATGCGGTTGAAGTAGTGTTTGACTGGGATTAAGCGCAAGGTACTTAGGATTATCTGATGGCAAATGAGCATATTGACGCAATCATTCTCGCAGATCTAAAAGATGTGATGGAGGCTGATTTTAATCGGTTAATCACCATTTATTTTGAAGATGTTAGCTTGCGTCTTGAAGCTTTGCATCAATCACTATTGACGCACGATTTGGCTGCGTTATGCAAAACTGCACACTCATTAAAAGGCAGCTCCAGCAATATAGGTGCTCCACGATTGGCCGAGCTTTTACAGAAAATGGAAGACATGGCCAAACAAGGTACTCTACAAGATGAAACTTTGCTGCTCCAAAAAATCCAAGACGAGTGTCAATTGGTGCGTGTTGAGCTTATGCAGTGGATGCAATCGGCGTAATAACCAGGCTTTATTCTGTTGGTCTAGAATTTGCTGTTCTGTAGTAGATATTTTTAATCACTAGGAATGGCTATGTTGTCTTCAGTTAACTTTTTAGCGAATAGTAATTTAGCGAGTAGAAATGTGTCGGTTGATGGTAGTCCTTCCAGTGTTGATGCAGCTGGAGCCTGCAATGTCGATCCCAATGGTCTGACATCAGCGGATAACAATCCGGTCAGTAAATTTCAATCAATCTTAGCACAGTTGCCAAATATGCAGTCGGCTGACACGTCGTCGGCGTCGGATATGCTGTCGGACGGCGCCAAATCGCTATTTTTGAGCAGCGATACTTTGCCGAGTGAAGGCAGCACCTTGCCGGATGCGCCGTCATTGCAACCGAGCTATGAATCAGGCCTTGTCAATGCAATGCAACCTTCTTTTGAGTTGGTCTCTACCGATCATACTGTTGAACTTTCTGAAAATTCAGGCGCCAATTCTCATCATGATGAAGATCTGGGTGTGGAGGTAATTGAAGGTGTTGATGAAGAAACGGCTAAAGCCTTGATTGCTCCTGATCAACTGTCACCAGCCATTCTGGCTTTTATGCCTTTTATCCAAACTCAGAGTCAGGTTGAGGCAGCTCTAGATCCGGCAGTTTTGTCTAGGATGGAATTTTCGGGTGAGAAGATTTCAGGTGAGCAGCTGTTTGATCTTGGTCGGCTACATGCGTCAGGTATTGTGACTGTGTTCAATGATGGATTGGTTCAGAGTGATCAGTCGACGTTAGAAAAATTAATAACCGATAAAAATGCTCATGGTGTTTTTGATGTTTTGCCAATCGGAAAAGATGATATTTTTAGTGGCAACGTAAGTTTTGATGTGGTGCTGACGGAAGTCAATGCAGCAAAACAAGACGGCTCTGATTACGCCGCAACTAATCATGCTGAAACCTTGATGGGTGCTACGACTCTGGAGTCTCGACATAGTAAGCAGCTTTTGCCGCCTGTTATGGTGCAACTATCAACACCCATCTATAAGCCTGAATGGGTGGAGCAGTTTCATGGTCGTATTCGGTGGTTGGTTGATCAGCAGGTGTCCAGTGCTCAGGTCATTATCGATCCGCCTGAGTTAGGCCCAATGCAAGTGGATATTGCACGTGCCGCCGACAATAGTACGCAAATTACTTTCACCGTAAACAACCTTGCTATAAAAGAGTTGTTAGATGCAAATATGCCACGATTCAAAAGCGGACTAGCCACCGGAGAAAATCAAAGTGTGCAAGTGGATGTGCGGCAGCAGCATCAGCAGCAACAGGAGCAAGCGCGTACTCCGCTATTGGAATTAGAGCGGCGTTGGCCCGTTGTTGAGCAACCATTAACAGGGTTCGAAAGCCATGTTGTAGGCAGGCCACAAGGTTTGTTAGATCATTATGTTTGACCCGATTTAAAAAAACGCTAGAATACGCTCCCAGATTCAATACTTAACTGACGAGCGAGTTTCAAATGGCTGTCCAAAAATCCAAAAAATCACGTTCACGCCGTGATATGCGTCGTTCACATCATGCGTTGCAAGCCCCGACTTTATCGCAAGATCCTTTGACTGGTGAGACGCACTTACGTCATCACATCACCAAGGATGGTTTTTATCGCGGACACCAAGTGATACATTCTGCGGCTGAAGCTGTTACTGAAGAAGACGATAATTGATTTAATCTGTTTACATTGCGCATTAATGCTCACACAGGAATCTGAAAGTGACTCAAAAAGTCGTTTTGGCAATAGATGCCATGGGTGGCGATTATGGGCCAACTATCACAGTTCCTGCGGCTTTAGATTGTTTGAGTACACAGTCAGAGCTGAGTTTGATCTTAGTGGGTCAGCCAGAGCATATTCAGCCTCTGCTATTGGCGTATCGCCCGGTATATGATCAGACGCGTGTTCGTATTGAAGCCGCGCCTGATGTCGTTGGTATGGACGACAAGCCTTCAATTGCACTGCGCAACAAAAAACAATCTTCAATGCGCATAGGTGTTGACCTGGTTAAGCAGGGCGATGCTTCAGCCCTGATCAGCGCTGGTAATACTGGAGCGCTGATGGCGATCTCGCGCTTCGTGTTAAAAACATTACCGGGAATTGACCGCCCCGCGATTATTACCAGCATTCCCTCCCTTGCTGGGCATTTTTATATGCTTGATTTAGGCGCTAATGTCGATTGCACTGCCGAGCAACTACACCAGTTCGCTGTTATGGGCGCGGTGTTTGTAAAATGTATGCAGTCTACCGTTGGGCAAGCACCGCTTGTTGGGCAACCAAGAGTGGGTCTGCTCAACATTGGTGAGGAAGAGATTAAAGGCAATGATCGCGTTAAACAAGCGCATGTTTTGTTGGGTACCGACATTAGCCTAAATTATGTTGGTTACGTTGAAGCGGATACAATTTTTTTTGGTTCCGCTGACGTCGTGGTTTGTGATGGTTTTGTAGGGAACGTTGCTTTGAAATCGATGGAAGGCGTGGCTAAGTTGATCGCACAAACGGTTAAGCAAACCATTAAGAGCAGTTGGTATTTATCAATATTGGCGATGCTGAGTAAGCCTGGTCTACAACCGATTAAGCAAAAACTAGATCCTAAACATCACAATGGTGCTTCTATGCTGGGCTTAAAGGGTACCGTGGTCAAAAGTCATGGTGGTGCTGACCGCGAAGCTTTTGCCCATGCGATTCGTTGGGCAGCCGATCAAGTGGTACGTGATGTGCCTACACGCTTGTTGCAACATTTTGAATGCCCTGCATGAAAGCCAGTTTAAATAATCGGTTTGAATAAAGAGATAATGTAGGCAATATGGCAACATCATGCCCCCCTCTAATAAAAATCAGGAACTGTGATTAATGACGATGTTGACTTCCAAATCTTTTGCCATGGTGTTTCCTGGACAGGGTTCGCAGTCGCCTTTAATGCTGCAAGATTATTTTGCCGCCCATTTAATCTTTCGGGATACCTTTTCTGAAGCGACTGATATCCTTAACTTTGACTTGTGGCAACTAGTCTTGAACGGTAGTAAGCAACAGTTAGCACAAACGGAGATTACGCAAACACTGATGTTTGTTAGCGATATTGCAGTCTGGCGCGTTTGGCAAGCTTTGTCAGGACCTTCGCCAGTAGTGATGGCGGGGCATAGTTTGGGTGAGTATGCTGCATTGGTCGCCAGTGAAGCAGCGCCTTTCGCGGATACCTTGCGTGTCGTTCAAAAGCGTGCTGAATTCATGGATCAAGCCATGACACCCGTCAGCGAGCCTGGTCGTCAGGGTGCGATGTTGGCAATTTTGGGTTTGGATGTCGCTACTATTGAAGCTATTTGTCATCAGGTGTCTAGTGGTCATCAGGTGCTGTTAAAATCCATGTCGTTTATTGACTTGCCAAAATTGATGGTCACTGTGGCCAACATAAATGCGCCGGGGCAGGTCGTCATTGGCGGTCATTCGGCTGCCGTTGAGCAAGCCGGGCAGTTGGCTAAATTGCAAGGCGCTAAAAAACTGATTGCGTTGGCGATGAGCGTGCCTTCACATTCGCCCTTAATGCAATCGGCAGCGGATCAATTAAACGTATATTTACAAAATTTGCCGCTCACTCAGCCAAATTGTGCGCTGGTGAATAATTTGGCTGCGCAAGTCGTCAGCACGCCAGAAGCGATTCGGGATTCGTTATTTCAGCAAATGGTGAAGCCGGTGCAATGGGTGCAATCGGTGCAGTCGTTTATGCGGTGGCAGATTTCGTCGATTGTCGAATGCGGTCCTGGTAAGGTTTTAAGTGGTTTGAATAAGCGTATCTTGGCCGATATGCCTTGTTATTCGCTGTCTAGTGTAGATGTTTTGCAAGAAACTTTGCATCAGACTCTCCTTGAGAAGACTTCGTCTTTAATTCAGGCATAAGTCATCAGTGTGGTAGACATAGATAGGGAGATGATCGTGAGTGAGCAACTGAATCGATGGGCTTTTGTTACTGGCGCCAGCCGTGGTATTGGTGCCGCCATTGCAAAACAACTCGCCCAACAAGGTGTCAATGTCATTGGTACGGCAACACAAGCGTCAGGTGTCTTGAAAATACAGCAAATGCTGTCGATTTTTAATGTCAAAAGCGGTGCACTTCTGTTGGATGTGAGCAATCAAACCTCTATTGAAAGTTGCTTGTTGCAGTTAGCAGCAGATTTTCCACCGATGGATATTTTGGTGAACAATGCGGGCATTACCCGCGATAACTTATTGTTGCGTGCCAAAATAGAAGATTGGGATCAGATCATTCAAACCAATCTCAGTAGCGTATTTCATCTTTCCAAGGCATTGATTAAAAACATGTCGAAAAATCGCTGGGGGCGTATTATCAGCTTGAGTTCGGTAGTTGCCAGTTCCGGCAATCCTGGGCAAACCAATTATGCGGCCGCAAAAGCAGGTCTAGAGGGTTTCTCTCGATCACTAGCTCGTGAAATGGCTAGGCGTGGCATCACCGTGAATGTAGTGGCGCCAGGTTATATTCAAACTGATATGACCGCAGCCCTAGATGAAGCGCAACAGCAAGCCATTGCAGAAACTGTCCCCGCTGGTCGGATGGGCTTGCCAGAAGAAGTTGCGTCTGCAGTTGGATTTTTGGCCAGTGAACAAGCGGCATATATTAATGGTCAGGTGCTGCATGTAAATGGCGGCATGTACATGTGATGTTACGCAGAAATTTTTAAAGTTGTCAGCGATTGCGTTGATAACGATGGGTCTTGCCACGAAGGGTAGGCATTGACTACACTAGGCCCGTCCAACCTTGGTCACCCTTCCATTTAAAGGAGAGAGTCAGTCGATGAGCAGTATAGAAGAGCGAGTAAAAAAAATTGTCGCAGAACAGTTGGGCGTTAAGTTGGAAGAAATCACCAATCAGTCTTCTTTTGTAGAAGATCTCGGTGCTGATTCTTTGGATACGGTTGAATTGGTAATGGCATTAGAAGAAGAATTTGAAACTGAAATTCCAGATGAAGATGCTGAAAAAATTACGAAAGTCCAAGAAGCCATTGATTATGTTATGGCGCATCAATCATAAAGTTGATGTCGGGATTTGGGAGTATTTGAAAAAACCGTGAGCGTTTAACTCACGGTTTTTTTATGCCTGATCATCATGGGAGAAGGGTCGTGAAAGGACAACGTGTTGTGGTGACTGGTTTGGGTATGGTCACGCCGTTAGGCGGTGACGTTAAACAAACTTGGACCCGGCTGCTGGCTGGCCACAGTGGCATTGCCAATTTAACAGATGATTTTGTGAGCAAACTTGGCACGCAGTTCGCTGGTCGTGTCCCGGATGGTTTGTTGCCGGGGTTTTTAAATCCGAAAGAAGCGCGGCGTATGGACGAGTTTATCCAGTACGGGCTGCTCGCCAGCAATGAGGCCATGCAAGATTCAGGGTTGGATCTGGCGTGTATCGATCCTGAGCGCGCAGGCGTCTGTGTTGGTTCTGGTATTGGTGGTATTGAAAGCATTGAGGAACAGCATAATATTTTGTTAGCGAAAGGTGCACGTAAAGTATCACCGTTTTTTGTCCCAGGCTCGATTAGTAATATGGCAGCGGGCAATATTTCCTTGATGTGGAATTTACGTGGTCCTAACTTGTGTATCACGACGGCGTGTGCCGCTGGTACACATAACATAGGTATGGCGGCACGTTTGATTGCAATGGGTGAAGCCGATGTGATGCTGGCAGGTGGCGCGGAAAAAGGCTCAACTTATCTGGGTATTGCAGGTTTTGCTGCTGCTCGTGCTTTATCAAGTCGTAATGATGATCCTGCTCGAGCCAGTCGTCCGTGGGATAAAGATCGTGATGGCTTTGTTTTAGGCGATGGCGCGGGTATTGTTGCGTTAGAATCTTACGAACATGCGCGTGCACGCGGTGCGCACATTTATGCAGAGCTCACAGGCTCTGGTATGAGCGCGGATGCTCATCACGTAACCGCACCGCCCGAAGATGGTCGTGGCGCGGCGCAAGCGATGCGAGCTGCTTTAAAAAATGCAGATTTGACGGTGGATGCAATTGGCTATATCAACGCGCATGGTACTTCCACTGTGGTCGGTGACCTTGCTGAAGTCGCTGCGATCAAAACTGTTTTTGGTACGGTGGCGAAGCAGGTGTATATCAGCTCAACTAAATCGATGATAGGCCACATGTTAGGCGCCGCCGGCGCGGTTGAAGCGATTGTCTGTATTTTGGCATTAAGAGATCAGCAAATACCGCCGACCATTAATTTAGATCATCCAGATGAAGGTTGTGATTTGGATTTCGTACCCTATCATGCGCGAGATGTAAAAATTCAGCATGTGTTATCTAATTCCTTTGGTTTTGGTGGTACCAATGGTTGTTTGGTGTTCTCAAGAATGGTTTGAGCTGTGTTGATGTCTGATGATCTGAACTTAAGTCGAGCGCTGCATTATGGCCATGGTTGTTTTACTACCTTAGTGCATCGTGATGGTGAGCTTTTGTTGTGGGAGTATCATTGGCAACGCTTACATCAGGCTTGTCAGGTTCTAGGTCTGTATTGCGAAGAAGACAGCCTGCGTCAACAGTTGCAACAGGCGATTAATTGTCAAACCGAAAAACTGGGTATCATGAAAATTATGGTCCTGGCAAAAAACGAGGCGGATGGCTATGTGCAACCGCAAAGCATCAGCACGCAAATAGTAATCTTGCCGCGCCCATTGAAGTTGCTATGGCTCGCAGAAAAACGTCAGCAAGGTTGCCATCTTTTTTGCTGCCAATATCGCTTGGCTCACCAGCCTAAGCTGGCGGGAATTAAGCATCTCAATCGCCTTGATCAAGTATTGGCAAGTCAAGAGCTCAGAATGCATGCGTTCACGAGCCAAGAAAACCAGAAAATAGCCTATGATGATGGGGTGATGTTAGATATTGAAGATTGTGTGATTGAAACCACTTGTGCCAATATGTTTTTCCGCATAGGCAAGCAATGGATCACGCCTGATTTATCTTTAACTGGCGTCACTGGTGTGGCGCGATCGTTAATTATTAACTGGTTTAAAGATTCTGGGGCACTGCTCGGCGTACGTAAAATTCATTGGTCAGAGTTTTGTCTGGTGGAAGAAGTTTTTATCTGTAACGCGGTGCGTGGTATCTGGCCAGTGGTTCGTGTTCAAGAAAAAATGCTTGCAATTGGAGATTTGACCCGTAATTTGCAAATAACATTGCAGTTGCATTTTGCATGAAATTATGGGGATATCAACAAAGAGATTCATGAAAACTAAAGTTAAAGAAAAAAAAACGCGCCATAAAAAAGGTTTGAAAACAGGCTTATTGTTGGCTTTTTTGGGTTTATTGTTATTAAGTGCTGGATTATTCAGTTTAGGTTATGAAGCTTTGCGACAGCCAGTTTTCTTGCCGCAGCCGGTGATGTTAGACATAACGCCTGGCATGCGCTTTAGGCAGATCGCCTATTTGTTAGCAGAAAAGCGTATTTGGGCACATCCATATTTAATGGCCGTATATGCAAAATTAAATAAGCTGGATGGCCAGCTCAAAGCGGGCTACTACCAGTTCGAAGGTAGTGTACAACCGATCGAAGTGTTGGAGAATTTAGTTGCTGGCAAAGTAAAGCCTTTCCATGTCGCGCTCATCGAGGGCCAAACTTTTGCGCAATGGTTGCAGCACCTACAAGAAATACCCCAATTACAACATACTTTACCGACAACGATTCAATCTACTGAGATGATAAAACAGAAGCTGGGTATTAGTAGTGCCAGCTTAGAAGGCTGGTTTTATCCAGATACTTACCAGTTTTCTCCCGGCACCACGGATTTAGAAATTTTGTTACGTTCCCACCGTTCTATGCAGGAAGTATTAAATAACGCTTGGCCACTGCGGGCACCTGATTTGCCTTATCAGTCGCCATATGAAGCGTTGATCATGGCTTCTATTATTGAAAAAGAAACCGCTCAACCCACGGAGCGCGCGCTTATTAGCGGTGTTTTTTTAAATCGTTTGCGCTTAGATATGAAATTACAGACTGATCCAACAGTCATTTATGGTTTGGGTGATGCTTTTCAGGGTGATTTAACGCGAGAGCATTTGAAGTTACCGACTCCCTTTAATACCTATTTAAACAAAGGATTGCCGCCGACGCCAATTTCGATGGTGTCAGCTGCTTCTATCATCGCTGCATTACACCCTGAACCCACAGATGCTTTGTATTTTGTCGCCAAAAATGATGGTTTTCATTCGTTTTCTGCCACATTAAAAGAGCACAATGAAGCGGTCCAGCTTTATCAGCTATCGCATACTCAGCCTTAATGGTATTGGTGTTCTGATCATCTACTGCTTGTTAGCATCTCGCTTGTGATTGGCGTCATGCTTTAAGCATATCAAGAGGGCTCTAGGTTTATTGGTCTCTATAATCATCCTAACACTCCAATTCGGACGCGTAGAGGATGGTGATGATGGGACACAATATCCGGTATCTCCATGGGGTTGAGGTTCAACCAGCCAAGCAAACGTCATCAACACCACCCGCACCACCGATGGGGCCGACTGCTTCATGTATTCCAAAACCCGCTGAAGCTTTGCTACAGCAAGGCATCCGTGTGTTTCGCGTATTGCTGGAAGCCTTTGTGATCAAGAGTGATGATACCCTGTTTCAAATGTCAAAAAATGCCAGTGTAAATCAAGATCAAGATGCTTATTTTTCTGCTTTGCGTTGTTTGAGGCTGAACAAAGTTGAATTAACGCAGCGTTTCGAAAAAGCTTATGAACAGGCCTTCTATGAGTTTTTTTCCCAACCATTACCGCTTGATGCCATCAGCAGTGCGCATTTGTCGATTGTTGATAAAGAAACATTGGAGATCGATTTGGCAGGGGAGATGATGGCCAAACGCATCAAGCAACGTTGCGAAGTTGAGGTATTAAATCTACAAGCCCGGCTTGAGTCGGTTTGTACTTATGCCTGTCGGGGTCAGGTGATGCCACTTGAACCAATGAGAATCACCCTGATATTCAAACAATTGTTGCAAAGTTTTGAGTTCGATACTAAGTCAAAACTGGTTCTGCTAAAAGAATTTGAGCGCAATGTCTTAAAGTATTTGCCGGAACTGATCGTGTCGCTCAATCAGCAGTTGATTAAAATGGGGATTTTACCAACATTAAATATGCGCCCAGAACAATTTGGCGCGCATCGTTCCCGTGTTAGTATGCAACCGGTTACGGAAGCTGTTACCAACTCACGCCCCTCGGATGTTTTGCAATCGGGTCCGCAGGTTAGGCAGTCGGGTGGCTCCTATATGAGTAGCAACCAGCCAGTGAATAGTGCGTCATCGATGCGCTATGAGCAAGATCTTTATCAAAGCTTTGAACAATGGCTGGCCGGTCAAGTGCACGAAAATGTTTTAACTTCTTGCGGCGCAGTATCTTCGATGATGCCGCCATTTACCTCTGGGCAAACTTCAAATCGAGGCCAATTTTCTGGATTAAAAGTTCCGCATGCTACGTTGGGCGTCAGACTCAATACTGCACAGTTAACGCCTGTGCTAACGAGTTTGCAACAACAACTGCTACAAAACCAAGCGCAAATCACCCCAGCTTTTCTAGAAGAAGCTATTCATCAACGTGCAGGGTTGATGAATTATGTGCATCAACAATTGCAGCGAAATTATGAGCAGGGTTATCAGCTAGAGCATCGTGAACACAATATATTGGGTTTGTTAACGCAAGTTTTTTCGCAAGTCCTGGAGCAAGAAAGTTTGCCGAAATTGGTTAGGTATGCTTTATGGAGTTTACAGATACCTTATTTAAAAGTGGCTTTACAAGATACGCATTTTTTTATTAATGCCAATCATCCTGCGAGACAATTGCTGAATTTATTGGCGGATGCAGCGATACAAATCGACTTAACACACGCTTCTCATGATCCTTTATTGGATCAAATTGATAAGATTACGAAACGTGTTTTGCAAGAATACGATCAAGATATATCGCTGTTTGAAACGCTGATAGCAGAGTTTCGTGGTTTTCTGGCGCTACATAAGCGTCGCATGGATTTGTTGCAACAACGTTTGCAAGCTGCTGAAGAAGGCAAAGTGCGTCGTGAACTTGCTGAGCAGGAAGTGAATAATTTTTTACAGCACTTATTGACAGATGAAGTACCTGAAAGTGTGCGTACGTTTGCACAACAATGGTGGTGGAAGGTATTGTTTTATTTGTTTTTAAAAGAAGGTTTGGATAGTGATGCTTGGCGGCATGCGCAGCAATGTATGAAAAACTTAATCACCACTGTACTGCCAAAGGCGTCCAGTATTGATGTCGAAATTGCTAAGCAGGGTCTAGCCGATCTGATACAACAGCTAAGATCCGGCTTGCAATGGGTGGGTTGCGAAGCTGATGAAAGTAAAAACTTGATCAAATCATTGCGATTAATTCACAGTGTTGGTGTGCTGCGTAAAACTGCACCTGTTGTGATTGATGAAGGTGTTGCAAGTGCTAAGAGTATCAAGCTTGAGAATGAAGCCAGCGCTCCTTCCGCACCAGATATTCCCGTGGTATCACCACTTCCTGCGGATACTTCGGCTAGCTTTTTAAAGCCAGCCATATTGATGGGGGAGTGGATTGAATATATTAAAAATGCTGATGAAGTCATTCGCTGCCAATTAGCAATGCATTTACCATCATGTGACAAAATGATTTTTATTAATCGTATTGGTATGAAGGTATTGGAATGTAAGGGTAGTGAGTTTCGTGAAAAACTTGCCAAAGGTGAATGCCGAAAATTACAACAGTCCGCTTTATTTGATCAAGCGTTGCGACAAGTTATCGAAATGATGCAAAGTGATCAATCGAAAGGTTGGAAATTTGCTTGAATCAAATTGACCGTGATTATTCTCATAATCACGGTTGTGGATTTAACTAAAAATAGATCGCTTTTTATGCTTGTATAAATTCAAATTTGATTTAAACAAGTCATGCTGATACTCCTTGAGTTTATGGTCTAGGTTTTGGCCAGTATTCCGTTACGCATCCAGCGCGAAAAATATTCTGATAGTTTTCCGGCGGCGGATTCATCAACACCAGCGAGCGCCTCGCCAATGGTTACGCCAGAAAATA
Organism: Gammaproteobacteria bacterium; assembly: GCA_031409375.1. Lineage (GTDB taxonomy): Bacteria > Pseudomonadota > Gammaproteobacteria > Pseudomonadales > JANQJO01 > JANNXD01. The sequence goes on from JANNXD010000057.1 coordinate 44,367, forward strand.
ACTGGGTAAGAAGCTCATATTCCATCGCTTCCAAATCCATGCGCCAGACCACGTCTTCATGACGGAATACGACGAGAAAAGTTTTTTTGGGCGCGGGGGATGAAGGTGATTGCTCATCTTTTACCTCGCGATAATAGTCGTTCACGGGATAATCAAACTCAAAGAGCTGTAGCGCCTTGCGCGGATAAAGCACGTATTCCATCAGTGTTTCCGGCGTCATACCGGTGAGATGCTTCGGGGCAAGAGGGGTTGTTTCTTTAGGATCAGTGATCTGCGATATCGCATTTTCCAGCGTTGCCAGTTCAATAGCAAACGCATTTCCTAGTGCATGTTTTTTTAAAAAATTCGGCAAATGTGCGACATAACGCCCGATATTAAAATGGTCAGAATGCGCCGTATTCACGAAATCTTTGATGAGGCGATCAAAATCATCATTGCCCCAATAATGCTTCAACACAGGATAATCCTCTGCGGTGACATCATAAAGCCGATAACGATAAGCGTCGATATACACACCCAGTTGATCTTTTGGTACAAAGTTTTGTTTGCTGCGAATCCATGTGTCAGGCTGTGAGTCGCGGCTTTTACCGAGCAAAATCGCTTCTTGCAACACGGTCTGCGCGTCGGCAAGTGGAGTCATGGCGTGAGCCACATAGGGCGCTTCCTGTTTCGCAAAATCAGGCAGTGGCGTGTAACTTTGCGCATCTTTGGCAGCAGCGCTTGCTTTAACTAACTCCGCATACAGCACATCAAATTTGGGGATATTGTCATCCCACTCCACCATGGTGTTTGGCACACGGCCAGATTTAAGCACGACATATTTATAAAGCCGCCAGACTTCATCCACCACATAATCATCATGCGTATCGATAATGTGCGTGCCTTTGTTGGTGTGGCCAGAGAGGTGAATCTGGATCACGCGATCCAGTGGCAGCGTATCGAGGTAAGTTTTGGGGTCGAGCCGATGATTGTAGCAAGTGACATAGACATTATTAACATCGAGCAGCAGGTTGCAGCCGGATTCCTCGGCCATGCGCGCGATGAACTCAGCTTCCGGCATCGAAGATTGCTTGAATTCAAGATAAGTGGATGGATTTTCGAGTGCAATCGGACGATCTAAAAAATCCTGCACGTCTTTAATACGCTGGATGATATGTTTCAGGGCCTCTTCCGTGTAAGGCACGGGAAGCAAATCATGCGTATTTTTATTGGCGATACCCGTCCAGCATAAATGGTCAGAAATCCATACAGGATTTATTTCATCGGCGAGTTTTTTGAGCTTGGTGAGATATTCGGAGTTGAGCGGATCTACCGTGCCGATGGATAGAGCAACGCCGTGCATCACTACCGGGTAGCGCTCTAAGATGCGAGCTAGATTACGTCGCGGCTTGCCATCAGTATCCATGAAATTTTCTGAAATAATTTCGAACCAGTCCACTTCCGGACAGGTGTCAAAGATATGGCTATAATGCTTGGGGCGAAGCCCTAATCCGAAGCCAAGATTCGGCAGTCTGTTGAGTGTGTTTTTCATGTAATTTTTGAGACAAAAGCGGAGGCATCTACTGCCCCCGCCCTGCCCTTAGTCAATAAACTATTTGCTGCCATCGGTAGCGCAAGAGCCTTTGCCTTTGCACTCATTTTTGCCATCACCGCCTTGATTTTTACAAGAATTATGCCCTTTACATGCGTGCTTCTCTTTAGCGGTTTCTGTTTTTTCTGCTTTTACCATTGCGCCATCATGGTCGGCAGCGAATGCAGGAACCACAAACGCGGCGCTCATAAGACCCGCGAGAGCGGCAACAGCAAGGTTTTTGTGCATAGACATGGAAAATCTCCTTAGTGAGTAATGTGAAAATTGATTCAACCAACTGATTGCTTTACTAACCGTTTGGTTGCTTGTGTTATAAGTTTGCTGCCTTAGCAAGTCAAGTAGAGCATGAAATTATAAGACAACTCGTTTACACACTATTGGTTTCGCTATGATTTCGTATAGGGTTACATGTGTAAAAAATAATTTGAAAAAAATTTGATGCTTAACGCTGTACACGACAATTTTTAGAATAAAAATAAGCCACTGTAGGGTTGGGCTTTCAACAAACCTGCTGGCAAATTAGCGATAAGCAACATAATGGGATCCTTAGATTCAAGAATGAAGAGCATAGCTTTAGCAGAGTAGCAGGGCTCCCTAGCACTTTTTAACCAAATAGCGCCTTTTCACGAAAAGAGTCCTCAATAGAACAAGCCATCCTTCTACTTTTAAGAGATTTAAGCCGTTTTTCAGGAACTGGCAACTGCTTAAGCAAATTCATACAGAAGC
>JANNXD010000058.1:0-16203 GCA_031409375.1 Gammaproteobacteria bacterium
AGGTTTCATTCGCTGTTAATCAGTTAAACCTTCGTCCTAGAAAATCGCTTGCTTTTAAATCTCCTGCTGTTTTAATGCAGGATCAACTGGCGGCTTTCGCCGCTTAAACTGTTATGCACTTCGCGGTTGAATCTGCCTTAGTAATTAAACTGCTTAATAATTTACAACATAACTGCACGCTGATAGTCTTTAAATCACGCTATCAGCGTTATTATTTTTTAAATAACTCAGATATTTTAAACCCGTAACGAATTAAATCATGATCAAATCTGATAGGCTATACGTCTAAATTTGCCACCATCAATGCATTCGATTCAATAAACTCTCTTCTGGGTTCAACCTCATCCCCCATTAAGGTAGTGAATAATTTATCTGCTGCAATAGCATCTTCAATCGTTACTTTTAACATGCGCCTCGTTGCGGGTTCCATGGTGGTTTCAGCTAACTGCTCAGGGTTCATTTCTCCAAGACCTTTATAGCGTTGAATGGTGCAACCTTTACGTGACTCATGTAGCAGCACACGAACACTTTCAGGGAAATGCTCGATTGGGTATACTTTGTCGCCCTTTTGAAAATAAGAACCTATTTCGAGCAAGCTTTGGATATAGTGAATAAACTCACTCAAACGTCGGTAGTCTGCATAACCCCAGAACTCATGCCCCGTGGTATAACTGCGCGGTAAACCGTGCTGTAATAAAATTAGATTCGGGTAAAAACATTGATGCACCTCATCAAACTGCACAACCAGCTTATATTGTTCGCCTTGTTCACAGCTTGCGTTCAACTTTTCTTGAAGCGCTGCTGTCCACACTGTTAATTGATCTTCTAAAGCAAAATCCTCTTTCACCAACGGTTTCATTTCTAGCAAGCGCTCCACAAATAAACGTGGCAACGTTTTCTGCAATCTTTCCATAACCTGCTGAATTTTAAGATAACGTAATAATAAATCCTGCAGGGCAGTTCCACTTATGGCCGGAGTTTCTGGCTGCAAAAATAACTGCGTATCAGCAAGAATGGCTTCCATTAAATATTCATTTAGCGCATTGTCATCTTTTAAATAACGCTCTTGTTTGCCTTTTTTAATTTTGTACAAAGGTGGTTGCGCAATATAGATATAGCCTCTTTCAATAATTTCTGGCATTTGACGAAAGAAAAAGGTTAATAACAAGGTGCGGATATGCGATCCATCGACATCAGCATCCGTCATGATAATCACGTAGTGATAACGGATTTTATCGGGGTTATATTCATCACGTCCGATTCCACAACCCAAAGCTGTGATCAAAGTGCCAACTTCTTGCGAAGCTAACATTTTATCAAAACGCGCTTTTTCAACATTCAAAATTTTACCTTTTAATGGTAAAACCGCCTGTGTTTTACGATTACGCGCTTGCTTGGCTGAACCACCAGCTGAATCACCCTCAACCAGAAATAATTCAGAAAAAGCAGGATCTTTTTCCTGGCAGTCCGCTAATTTTCCAGGCAAACCAGCTATATCTAACGCCCCTTTGCGTCGAGTCATTTCACGGGCTTTACGAGCGGCTTCACGAGCGCGAGCTGCATCCATAATTTTCTGTACAATTGCTTTTGCTTGCGTTGGGTTTTCCAGTAAATAATCTTGCAAATGTTGCGCAACCGCTTGCTCGACACAGGGTTTCACTTCAGAAGAAACCAACTTGTCTTTGGTCTGGGACGAAAATTTTGGATCAGGTACTTTTACTGATAATACTGCAGTTAAACCTTCTCTTGAATCATCTCCGCTGGGGTTCATTTTATGTTTTTTAGTATGGCCTTCTGCCTCCATATATTGATTCAGTGTACGCGTCATCGCCGCACGCAAACCAATTAAATGTGTACCGCCATCTCGCTGGGGAATATTATTGGTAAAACAAAATAAATTTTCTTGATAGGTATCATTCCACTGCAAAGCCACTTCCACACCGATACCATCTTTTTCTGTTTTAAAATACAGCACACTATTCAAAGGTGTTTTATTGATATTCAAATATTCAACAAAAGCTTTTAAACCACCTTCATATTCAAAAGTATTTTGTTCATCATTCCGCTCATCTTTCAAATGAATGCGAACACCCGAGTTAAGAAACGCCAACTCGCGTAGTCGTTTAGCTAATAAATCAAAACTGAACAGGATATTGGTAAAGGTTCCAGCGCTCGGCTTAAAATGACAACAAGTACCGGTTTTACTACTTTCACCTATGGCTTTTAATGGTTCGTCTGGTACCCCATGTCGATAAGTTTGTTGCCATATTTTACCTTCGCGATAAATGGTTAAATCGAGTTTTTCTGACAAGGCGTTTACTACCGAAACGCCAACTCCATGCAAACCACCAGAAACCTTGTAAGTGTTGTCATCAAATTTTCCACCTGCGTGAAGAATGGTCATAATGACCTCCGCAGCTGACCGCCCTTCCTCCTGATGGATATCTACCGGTATTCCACGGCCATCATCTATAACGGTAATGGTTTCATCTGCATGAATAGTGACAGAAATTTCATGACAATAACCTGCTAGCGCCTCATCAATCGAGTTATCGACCAACTCAAAAACCATGTGATGCAACCCACTGCCATCATCTGTATCGCCGATATACATTCCCGGTCGCTTTCGAACCGCCTCCAACCCTTTTAATACCTTAATACTGGTCGAATCGTACACCCTCTCTGCTGGACTAATAGGGGGACTGGCTTGAATTTGCTCTTGCTCGTTCTGCATAAATTCCTTTATTACTCAGTTAATTCTTCCATATGCTCTAAAATCTCAGATGGCTGATCTCGAAAGCAACCTTGTTCCACGTGAAACAACTTAAATTTATAATTTTGCGCTTGCAACACTGGATCAACCGTAATCCCCGTTATAAACACTTGGCTTTGTAATGAATTTAAACATTGATAAATGAATTTTCTATTTAAAGAATCTAGCTCTGAAGCCAAATCATCAATCAAACAAACAGTACGCTTTCCATAAATAGTATAAAGACAATTAATGTGCGCCATGACCAAATAGATATTAAAAAGCTTTCGTTGACCACGAGACAAGTGTGACTTAGCAGTTTGACCATTATACAGTAATTTAAGATCAGCTCGATGGGCTCCAAATTGGCTATATCCCAAGCGCTTATCCTGAGTTAAGGAGTTTCGCAGGCACTCATCAAGGGATAGATCAGCCGGCCAACCTTGATCGAGGATAATTTCAAAGTGTTGCGCACTATCTGGCAGTAAAAAATGAAAACTACTTTCAAGTTCTTTAACATATACAGCACGCATTTGTTGTATCTGAAGCGATAAACTCAATAAAAGTTGATTCCAACTCTCAATTTGCAAAATTTCCGAGCGCTGCTTCAGTAAAGCATTACGCTGCTTGACGACGTGACGCAGTTTTCTCCATAAAACAGAGTAATTGTGTTCCACGTGGAACACACCCCAGTCAATAAAACGCCGACGAGTCTCTGCATCATCATCAATCAGACTCGATCTATCCGGAGCAATGATTTGCATAGGGATCGCTTGAGCAATAGAAATAAAACTTGTTTGTGCTTCACCGTTGAATTTAATATCAATCGTTTCAGATAAGTGCTTACGAACACCAACCTTAATATCACGTTGAAAATGCGAAGAAGAAATGCAGGCAAAAAGAGATAATTGCTGGTGATTTTGTTGGATAAAATTTCTCAATCGTGCAGTTCTGAATGATCGACCTGAAACTATAAAAAACAAAGCCTCAAGCATAGAAGTTTTCCCTGCTCCATTTTCTCCCCAAAAAAAATTAAACTTTGAGTCGAATTCCAAGGACAGGGCAGTAATATTACGGACATTAGAAGCAGCTATATTACGTATAAACATCAAACAGTCGCATAAACATCATAAGCGCATAGGCATAATTAAATAATGTGCTTTAGCATTTTCAGAGTCGATAAGAACAGCAACTAAATTAGGCTGAAAAATATCAACATGAACCCACTCCCCCGACAAAGCATGTACAGCCTCAAGTAAATAATCTACGTTATAGACCATCTCAAGTGGGATACCACTATAATCAACAGCAATTTCATCAACCGCAGATTCCTTATCAGCATTACTAGCTTGCAAACGTAGTAATCCTGGTGATAAATGGCAAAAGATAACCCGCTGATTGTCATTCGACAAAATTGATGCGCGTTGCAAAGTTTCCCGAAATAAAACTTTATTAACCTGAAGTGAAACACAATCACCGTTAGGTATAACACGACGATAATCAGGGTATTGAGCATCCAGCAAACGTGAAGTAAAACAAAAATCTGCGTTAGAAATTTGGATATCCGATTTACCAATTGAAATCTTAACTTGACCCATAACCCAATTGAGTCGCAATAATTCAACGACCATTTTTTTAAGTAATACCAACTGTATCAATTCTTTGTTTGCTAGATCAACAGGTGTTGGAATAACTTCTATATCGGAAGTCATGATAGCTAAACGATGACCATCAGAGGCAACACTGGTCAATTTATTATTTTCAACACTGAGCAGCAAGCCATTCAAATATAAACGAACATCTTTCTCGCCCATAGCAAAAGCAGTAGCACTCAAGTGCGATAACAGTTGCGCAAAGGGTAAATTAAAATGCATCAGTTGAGGCGAAACTTGAAAAATCGGGAAGTCATTCACCGGCAATGTCAGCAGAGTAAATCGGCTTGAACCACAGACAATTAACAACTTACCTTCATTAATACTAATGTAGATCAATGTTTGAGAAGGTAAAACCTTTGCTATATCCAAAAGTTTACGTGCTGGTACAGTCACAGCACCGGGTTTCTCAACATCAACATCGGAGCTACGACACGATAAAACCATTTCGTTATCGGTACTCAATAACTCAATATCAAGGGCTGTTGCTCTGAGTAAAACATGCGCTAAGATAGGTAATGTATGACGTCGCTCGACTAAACCACTGACAGACTGCATTAACTTTAATAATACCGGCTGAGAAATTGTCAACTGCATGAAAAACCCCAATTATTTATGTGGTAAGTAAACGAGTTAAATACAAATAATCCTCATCAACATCGCGATGCGTCGTACGCAACTCAGCAACCTTCCGACAGCCATGCAAAACAGTAGTATGATCACGCCCACCAAAGGCATGTCCAATTTCTGGCAAACTATGATGCGTGAGCTCTTTAGCTAATGCCATCGCCAATTGTCTCGGCCGAGCAACCGAGCGATTACGACGTTTCGATAAGAGGTCACCCATTTTAATCTTAAAGTGTTCTGCTACAATTTTTTGGATATTTTCAATGCTAACCTGCCTATCCTGCAAAGCTAACAGATCTTTTAAAGATTCTTTAACCAAGGCTAAACTAATTTTTTGACCCGTAAAGTGGGCATTAGCAATTACGCGCTTAAGTGCCCCCTCTAACTCACGAACATTAGAGCGAATTTTTTGTGCGATAAAAAAAGCGGTATCATCAGGTAAATCAACAGATGATTGTTCAGCTTTTTTCTTTAAGATAGCAACACGTGTTTCAAGTTCAGGGGGCTCAACCCCGACTGTCAAGCCCCAACCAAACCGAGATTTTAAACGCTCTTCCATACCACTTATTTCTTTGGGATAACGATCACTGGTCAGAATCATTTGCTGACCCCCTTCCAAAAGTGCATTAAATGTGTGAAAAAATTCCTCTTGAGAGCGCTCTTTACCAGCAAAAAACTGAATATCATCAATTAGTAATGCGTCAACCGAACGATAATAACGTTTAAACTCAGTAATAGCATTAATTTGCAGGGCTTTAACCATATCCGCTACAAAACGTTCAGAATGCAAGTAAACCACACGAGTCTTACCACTTTGCACCAAAAAATTGCCTACAGAGTGCATCAAATGAGTTTTACCTAAACCAACTCCACCATATAAAAATAAAGGATTATAAGAACCGCCTGGATTTTCAGCCACCTGCAAGGCAGCCGCACGCGCCAATTGATTAGATTTACCTTCGATAAAGTTCTTAAAAGTGAACTCTTCATTAAGATTAGACTTATGGTTAATGATGCCACCAACATCAAGCTCACGTGATTTATTTTGATTAGTTACAGCGTTCGCGGACGCACTTGCAACAGGAATACTATGTTGATTAGAAGGTGAACTATGTGAAACTGTAGAACGAGACCTATCAACAGGCTCTACCACTAAAGAAGAACCGATAGACAACTCAACCTGGCCCATCTGGGGAGAAAAACCCGAAACAAGCTCTTGAATACGTCTTAAATAACGATCCTTCACCCAATCTAGAACAAAACGATTCGGAGCAAGCAAAACCACCCTACCGTCTCTTAGAGAAATTTGTAAAGGCCTAATCCAGGTGTTGTAGAGATTTTCTGGCAACTCGATTTGTAAGGACTGCAGACACTTACTCCACAACTCATTCATTATTTAATCCAAAAAAAGGAGGTTATGTTTCAAGAAAAAAACCACAGCAACAACTGAAAAACATCATTTTAGCCTGTGGATAACCCACTCGAAAAGCTATTATCTAAAGTAGGATAACTCGTAAACCTATCAATTGATATTTATTTACCCACAATCATTCACAGAGTTATACAGAGAGGACACGCATCTTCTAAACAAGGTAATTTAAATTTTAACCTATTGTTTTACAATTAAAAATTAAGGTTGTGCACAAAAAATAGCAGTTGTAATTATTAAGTATTATAAGATATATATATATAAAACATATTAAATAATAAACCGCTTTTGATAAGATATAAATCAAGTTGAAAGTACACATCAAAAATCTTTTCATTGAGTTTAAAAGCAGACTTCAATAGAATGCTTCCTTTTGATATATCAGCAGATTGTGTTTAACGGGAATTATTATGAAGAGAACTTTCCAACCCAGTATTATTAAACGTAAACGTGACCATGGTTTTCGAGCTCGTATGTCCACTAAAAGTGGACGGCAAGTTCTGTCTAGAAGACGAGCAAAAGGTCGCAAGCGTTTGTCAGCCTAAAGAACAACTATTGTGTACAAAATGAAATACACATAGCCGAGTGAAATAAATCTTACAAAAGCAGCATTAATTAATTTAATTTCGTTGACACCAAACTCATACACGGTAAAAAGGTGTCATGCAATTATCATTTACGCTACCAACAAGCTTGAAAATAAACCGAAAAACTGATATAGATTTTGTGTTTAAACAGCCAAGCATAAAACATGGAAACACCTACTTTTTAATACTAGCAAGAGAAAACCAACTAGGTTTCGCACGCTTAGGTTTAATAGTTGCCAAAAAAAACCTAAAAAAAGCCGTCGATAGAAATAAAGTAAAGCGTATTAGTCGTGAGTTCTTTAGATTACATCAGCACTTAATAAAGGGATATGACTGTATTGTGTTAACAAGACCACAACTAAAAATACTGGTCAAAGAAAATTCGGGAAAAAACCCAAGTAAAAGCATAAATACTGAGCTTCGAAATACTTGGTATGGAGCCTTGCAAAAAATATCCAAGAAATTAAGTAAAGTAGCGCAGATTAGTGATGGTGTAGTAAGTGATAGTGTAGTAGTTGAGTCACGTTATGGGCTAATGCCCGTTCAGGCTAAATTAGAGCTATAAACCCATAGGCGCAGTTCGAGTAAGAAAGTTTCGTATGAAAATGAAGCCTTTGTTGTTCTGCTTATTAAGCGCGATACGTGTTTACCGATTAGTTTTTAGTAGCATTTCAGCGGCTAGCTGTAGATTCTACCCAACCTGCTCACATTATGCTGAGGAAGCATTAATTCAGCACGGTGTATGTTTGGGGTTCTGGCTGACACTTAAAAGACTTAGCAAGTGTCACCCGTGGGGATCCTGTGGTATAGATTTTGTACCAGGTAAATTAATCCATTCACCTATTGATGTTACTGAGCAGCTTTGAGTAAAAACATGTTCTCAAGTTTAAACTTCTTCCAGAAAAATAATTTAATGCTGTTAAATTTAAGCCGCTGGGTGCTTATGTTGGCATTAGCAGTGAGCGGTTACCTTTTACTGTTGGCGTGGCAGCGTGATTACGGAAATCGTGAGATTGTACTAGCAACCAATACAGCACCATCGAATGCTTTCGAAAGCAATGTCGTATCCAGTAAAAAAAGTGCTTTGGTATTACCGGATACGACACATCAAGTAGTCGATACAAGTGGTCAAGATTACCCATCGTTAAATTTAGCCCTCTCCTCTCCACAACAAACCCAGCAGGTATTTGAAAGTTCCGATTCACTAATAGATGTGCAGACAGATACGCTACAGATAAAAATCGATCTGCGTGGTGGTGATGTAGTGCAAGCTGCATTACGTACTTATCCGCTTACCTTAGATAAAGCATCGCCAGCTTTCATGTTGTTAAAAAATAACCAAGGCGTTTATGTGGCGCAAAGTGGATTTATTGGTTTAAGTGGCCAAGATTTTGATCAGCCGCAACGACCTCTATATCAGTCAGTGCAAAATCAATACGAAATGCAAGGTGATTTTTTAGAAATACCTTTAACGTTTTCTCTTGAAAATAGATTGCAAGTTAAAAAGCTCTACCGCTTTCATCGAGGTGAGCACGCTATCGAAGTTGTCTATCAATTGCAAAATTCTGGAAGTAATCCATGGCAAGGTAGTTTTTTTGGTCAGTTGAAGCGCGATAATGCCATTGATACGAGCGCTAAGTTTTCAGGTTTTTCATTACCAACTTATTTGGGCGCAGCCTACTGGAAGCCTGATCACACCTATAACAAATTACCCTTTAAGAAGATAGCCGAATCAGGGGATCAACTTGCACTAGATGAGTCTATTCCAGGTGGCTGGTTAGCTATCGTGCAGCATTACTTTATTGCTGCTTGGATACCAAAATCAGGATTAACCTACCATTACACAGCGCGTACCAATAAACAAGGTGAAAACATTATTGGATTTACTTCGCCCATGGAAATCATAACTCCGGGGCAAACACGAGAAATCAGTGCCAAATTATACGTTGGACCAAAATTGCACGATAACTTGGCAGCATTGGCGCCAGGCCTTGATTTGGCAATCGATTATGGGTTGCTATTTTTTATATCCTATTTTTTAGTCAGGGTACTTATATTTTTACATGGATTATTGGGTAATTGGGGTTGGTCAATTGTATTGCTCACTTGCTTAGTAAAAGTGTTGTTTTTTTACCCTTCGGCCATTAGTTACCGATCCATGGCCAAAATGCGTTTGGTACAACCTAAAATGACCAAGCTAAAAGAACAGTTTGGTGAAGACAAACAACGTTTTTCTCAGGAAATGATCAAGCTATACAAGCAAGAGAAAATCAATCCGGTTAGTGGTTGTTTACCTATGTTGTTACAGATGCCGGTTTTTTTTGCACTCTATTGGGCCTTGATGGAAAGCGTACAGCTTCGCCATGCACCTTTTATATTTTGGATTCATGATTTATCGGCGATGGACCCACATTTTGTTTTACCTTTATTAATGGGCGTGACCATGTTCATTCAAATGCGTCTGAATCCTGCGCCAACTGACCCTATGCAAGCTAAGGTGATGCAATTTATGCCGATTATGTTTACTGGCTTATTTTTATTCTTCCCTGCTGGTCTGGTGCTTTATTGGATAACCAATAATGTGTTGTCGATTGCACAACAATGGATTATTACCCGCCGCTTATCAAAAGCATGACACAGTACAATTTTCAAAAAATGCTTACTGAAAGAACGATAGTGGCGCAAGCCACTGCAGTGGGTGCTGCTGGTGTTGGTATTGTTCGTTTATCAGGATTTTCTGCATTGGCTATTGCCAATAAAATGATTAAGTTTAAGCTAGAAAAAAAATTAACGCCTCGTAAAGCACATTTTGTCGATTTTATAGATGAAAATGGTCAATTACTTGATCAGGGCTTAGTCCTATATTTTCCTTCACCGCATTCTTTTACAGGTGAGGATACTGTTGAGCTTCAAGGACATGGTGCGCAGATTGTTTTGCAACAATTAATTAATACCGCCATTCATTATGGTGCACACATAGCCAGACCAGGCGAATTTTCTGAGCAGGCATTTTTAAATGGAAAGTTGGATTTACTGCAAGCTGAAGCAATTGCAGATTTGATTTCGGCGAGTTCAGCACGTGCAGCGCGTGCTGCGTTGCAATCACTAACGGGATATTTTTCACAGCAAGTTAGTCAAATTGCCTTTAGTATTAAAGCCATTCGAGTACAAATCGAAGCCGCGATTGATTTTAGTGATGAAGCAATTGAACCGGCATCATTACAGAGTCTTTATGATGAGAATAAAAAATTATATGAGCAAACAAAGCAATTAATTTGTCGAGCACTAAAAGGCTTAACTTTAAACAGCGGCATACGAATTGGATTGCTTGGTCAACCAAACGTCGGAAAATCTAGTTTGCTAAATGCATTGCTTGGTTATGACCGTGCCATGGTTACGGATATTGCGGGCACCACGCGAGATACTCTACAGGAAAGCTTTCATATAGAGGGTGTAAGGTTTGAAATTGTCGATACAGCTGGTTTGCATGACAGTAATGATGTATTAGAAAAAGAAGGTATGCGACGAGCCCGTTCAGCCATCGCAAATTGTGATGTAATTTTAGTGGTGCAAGATATTCGAAATCAAGACAGCTTACTGAGTTATATACAACAATTACGAGTGTGCGAGGATATTCAAGCAACATTATCTCGTTGCCTTGGGGTCAGAAATAAACTTGATTTAGTGGCAGATGTGTCTACTTACGATTGTAAAAATGAGTGGCTTAACATCAGTGCTGAGCAGGGAACTGGATTGAATGTATTACGTGAGAAATTGTTAGAACGCTCAAATATGCAGCAAGGCCAAGAAACACAGTTTGTAGCACGCCGCAGACACGTCTCTGCATTACAAAAGACTGCAGAGTGTTTGAATTCTGCACAAGGTTTACTAAAAGAGCAGGCATTAGATCTTCTCGCGGAAGAGCTACGCCTTGCACAGCACTATTTGGGTGAAATAGTCGGTACGGTTAGTTCGGATGAATTACTTGGTGAAATATTTTCAACGTTTTGTATTGGAAAATAAATGAATTAAAAATCTGTCAGTTTTAATGGCCACAACGATAAATCTGAAATTCAAGTGAGCCGTTTTTAACGGGATAGTTGGCAACAATAGAGTCTCCTCCTAAATCCGTAGCTTGATTTTGTGCCAAAGCAATCAGCTCGCTGGAAACTTTTTCTGGAGATCTTTCAATCGAACCAAATTGAGCTTTAACGCTTGAAGTTGTGGTACCAATCATTTTACAGTTTTTGACATTAAAGGCTTTGACCAATGTAACTTGCCTGCCTGCATCAGTAGGTTTTACCCAGGTACATCCACTCAGGATAAATATGGTCAATAAAGTTAAGGATCGAAAGGACATCAACGGGACTCCAAAGATTGTATGGTTCGAAATATCAAGAAATTAATTGATACTAAGAAGTTTGGCGTTTAACCGCAAACTTATATTTAAATTTTGGATTGTATACGTATTTAAACCAAAAGCTAAAGCGAATCACTCGAGTTATTGAGTGAATTTTGCTACATTGCACCGGTTTTAAAGATGTTATGCACAGTAGTACACAAGGTTATCCACAGGTTGAATTGATATGAGTACATCCTACTATGACGTAATCGTGATTGGTGGTGGACATGCTGGAACAGAAGCCGCAATGGCCGCAGCAAGGATGGGGGCTACGACGTTACTGGTGACCCATAATATTGATACGCTTGGACAAATGTCCTGTAATCCAGCGATTGGCGGTATTGGTAAAAGTCATTTGGTTCGTGAAATTGATGCCATGGGCGGAGTTATGGCCCAAGCAGCTGATTTAGCAGGTATCCAATTTCGAGTACTCAATGCACGCAAAGGACCAGCGGTACGTGCTACTCGTGCTCAAGCCGATCGCGCATTATACAAACAAGCAGTTCGTGGCTTTATTCAACAACAAATAAACTTGCAAGTAATACAGCAAGGTATAGATGATTTATTAGTAGAGAATCATCGTGTGGTTGGCGTGGTGACCCAACTGGGGATAACGTTACGTGCAGGCGCAGTGGTGCTTTGTGCTGGGACTTTTCTTGCCGGAAAAATTCATGTTGGTCAGCAGCAGTCTAGCGGTGGCCGTGCTGGCGATGCACCGGCGATAGCGTTAGCAGCCAGATTGCGTGATTTGGGATTACCGGTCGGACGTTTAAAAACTGGCACACCGCCGCGCATCGCCAAAAAAAGCGTGGACTTTAGTAAGCTGCCAGAGCAACCAGGCGATCTGCCATGCCCTGTCATGTCATTTTGGGGTTCGATTGAACAGCACCCCCAGCAAGTTTGTTGTCATATTGCTTCGACAACCGAAAAAACCCATCAAATCATTCGCGATAATATAAAGTTGTCTGCTATGTATAGCGGCGCAATTGAAGGTATTGGTCCGCGTTATTGCCCTTCTATTGAGGATAAAATTGTACGGTTTGCAGATAAAACCCAACATCAAGTATTTATTGAGCCTGAAGGATTAACCTCGGATGAACTTTATCCCAATGGATTATCCACTAGTTTGCCGTTTAATGTACAACTAGCATTTATTCGTTCGATGGTGGGATTTGAAAATGCACATATCACACGTCCTGGTTATGCCATTGAATATGATTTTTTTAATCCTCAAGGATTGCATTACTCATTAGAAACTCGAGCTCTCGAAAATTTATTTTTCGCGGGTCAAATTAATGGAACGACAGGTTACGAGGAAGCAGCTGCACAAGGGTTATTAGCAGGAATTAATGCAGTGCGCAAAGTTCGTGAACAGTTGCCTTGGTATCCGTTACGAAGCGAGTCATATATTGGCGTCATGGTTGACGACCTAATTCGACTGGGTACTCAAGAACCTTATCGAATGTTCACTTCGCGTGCTGAGTATCGTTTGTTATTACGTGAAGATAACGCTGATTTACGACTGACGCCGATTGCAAAAGAGATGGAATTACTAAGTGAAGTGCAGTGGCAAAAGTTTTCTCAAAAACAAGAGGCTGTTAGCCGTCACTTAGCTGAGCTAGAAAAAGATTGGATCGTGCCGGGGACCGAGCGCGGACAGCGCGCCAACAGTTTATTAAAACTCGATTTATCGCGTGAGTATTCGCTTGCTGATTTATTACGGCGTCCAGAAGTTAGTTTTACTGATATAAAACCATTACTTGCAGAACCAGTTGATGATGTAACCGTTTCCGAACAAATTGAAATTCATATTAAATATCAAGGGTACATTGACCGACAAGCTGATGAAGTCAATAAACTTAAAAACACAGAAGCTGTGATGATTCCGGAGAATTTCGATTATCATCGCGTCAGTGGTTTATCCAATGAGGTTAAACAGAAATTGCAGCAGCAGCGACCAGAAACACTCGGACAAGCGACTAGGATCGCCGGGGTAACCCCTGCAGCCATCAGCTTATTGATGATCTATTTGAAAAAAGTGGGCATGCTGCGTGAAAAAACTGCCATCGCGATGTGAGGCCCTAGGTCTGGATGAGAATTGGATCGATGATAGCCTTCGTTTATTACCATTTGAAGTGGATAAAAATCAGCGCGAAGCCCTGCTCTATTACGTACAATTGCTGCAGCAGTGGAATGACCACTTTAATCTAACGGCGATAACGGGCAGTCAAGAAGTTTGGATCAAACATATTCTTGATAGTTTAAGCGTATTACCCTACTTGGAACTGAAACATCGTGAAGACCAGTGTTATATCGATGTGGGTACGGGAGCAGGATTACCTGGCGTACCCTTGGCAATTATGCGACCTCAGTGGCGTTGGCGTTTAATTGATAGCAATGCGAAAAAAATTCGCTTTTTGCAGCAAGTACGCTTAATGTTACCGCTGCCTTCAGTGATTGCGGAGCATCAACGTACGGAAACTTTGTTGCGCGATGATTTACCAGTGGTGGTCATCTGTCGTGCTTATGCACCCCCTGAACGGATTACTGAACAGGTGCGAGCTTGGTTCCGTGACGGAGAAGCTATCTACCTATTGCAAGGTCAAAATTTAACCACGTTAATACCGCCATGTGGCTACGTAACAGATCTGTATGAAGCGCTTTCAGTACCGCAGTTGAATGCCAGTCGGCATCTTTGGGTGCTCATCAAACAACGTTAATGGCCTGTAAAAACAGGGGGAGCTAACTCAGTTGTCAAAAATTTTGGCGATTACGAATCAAAAAGGTGGAGTTGGAAAAACCACCACCAGCGTCAATTTGGCGGCATCTTTAGCCGCAACTCAGCGACGTGTATTACTGATTGATCTTGATCCGCAAGGCAATGCAACGGTCGGCTGTGGTATTGATAAGCAACAGTTAGGCGATACCATTTTTGAAGTACTTACTGATCAAGCCGAAATTAGTGACGTAATACTACCGGTCAGTCAACACCTGCACGTGTTGCCAGCTAATGGTGATCTGAGCGCGGTGGATTTATATCTGATGGAAGAAATTGCGCGCGAAGGTAAGTTACGACGTTGTGTAACATCGATTAGTGAGCGCTATGAATTCATTTTAATTGATTGCCCGCCCGCTCTTGGGTTATTAACCATTAATGCATTAGCCGCGGCTGATGCGGTCATGATTCCAGTTCAGTGCGAATATTATGCATTGGAAGGATTGGCCGCTTTGTTGGAAACGATTAAAAAAATTCAAAAAGTAGTCAATGCCAAGCTTGAAATTGATGGTGTACTGCGTACCATGTTTGATCCGCGCAATAGCTTAAGTAATGATGTATCAAAACAATTATTAGCTCGTTTTAAAGATAAAGTATATCGCACAGTCATACCACGCAATGTTCGATTAGCTGAAGCCCCGAGTCATGGTCAACCCATCTTAAGTTATGATGGCAAGTCACGTGGTGCGGTTGCATATTTGGCGTTGGCCGGTGAATTATTACGCCGTGCTGAGCAAGAAAAAAATCTGCTCGCATTAGCGGATGTGCCAGTGTTATCAACAGAAACTTACTAATTATTGAGCATTTAGGATGAGCATGGCCAAGAAACGTGGGTTAGGCAAAGGGTTAGATGCTTTGTTGGGCTTAGAAGCACCCTTAGATTTCGCTGAAGTACCAGTTAGGCCAGCGCATACCATTACTGCTATAGATGATGGTATGCGGGGTAACGCATCTGAATTTTTATCCACAAGTCTGACTTTAGAACAACCCATATCACTATCAGCAAAACCCGTCATACAAACCAATACGGCTTCAAACGAAGTGTCAGCTTTACGTTATCTGCCGATTGAATTTTTACAGCCCGGTCAATATCAGCCCCGTCAGCAATTTGATAGTGAAAAACTACAAGAGTTGGCCGATTCGATTGGCTCTCAAGGTTTAATGCAGCCAATCGTTGTTCGTCCAATGGGGCGTGATCGCTATGAAATTATTGCCGGTGAACGACGTTGGCGAGCAAGCCAATTAGCTGGTTTATCACAGGTACCTTGCTGGGTACGTATTCTAAGTGATGAAACGGCACTCATTATGGCGCTGATTGAAAATATGCAGCGGGAAGATTTGAATCCGCTGGAGCAGGCGCAGGGTTTAAAGCGTTTACAAGAAGAGTTTCAGATGACGCATCAACAATTGGCGCAAGCGGTTGGCAAGTCGCGCGTATCCGTTAGCAACTTATTACGCTTAAATCAGCTACCACAAGATATTAAACAAGCATTGCAACACAGTGAAGTAGATATGGGACATGCGCGCGCACTACTCGGCTTGCCAGATCATTTACAAAGCCAAGCCTTGCAAAGCATCCTTGCCAAGCAGTTAACCGTACGTGAAACAGAGCAACTGGTACGAAATTTATTGGCAGAAAAGACGCCAACAATAACTGTTGTTGAGGATGCGAATATACGTAACTTACAACAAAGCTTGTCAGACAAGTTGGGTGCGCACGTCAGCATTCAACATCATGCTTCTGGTAAGGGAAAATTGTTAATTCAGTACACAACATTGGATGAGTTAGATGGGATCTTAGCCCATATTCACTGATACAAAATTTCAGCATCAAGCACAGGGCTCCCTAGCACTTTTTAACCAAATAGCGCCTTTTCACGAAAAGAGTCCTCAATAGAACAAGCCATCCTTCTACTTTTAAGGGATTTAAGCCGTTTTTCAGGAACTGGCAACTGCTTAAGCAAATTCATACAGAAGC
>JANNXD010000059.1:0-3685 GCA_031409375.1 Gammaproteobacteria bacterium
ATGCTGTGATAATTTACCCTGCACTGACACCTTCAATGCAGACAGGGTTTGCTGTTGATAACGCAGTTGTTTTGCTTCCAGCTCAGCGTTGATCAATGGATCACGCAACGAGCCACTGATATTGCCCTGACTAAAAACCTGCCCTTGCCAATCCGGCCATAAGTGCGTCAACTCCGGTGCTTTTAATTGCCAACTCAAAACAAATGGTTGTTGTAATACGACCGACAATTGATTGTTGGCCAGCGTGCTTTTTAACAGCAGTTGACTGGCTTGCTGTGCATCAATCAAGGCTTCGACATTCATCTTTAAAGGCTGGCCACGCCATTGCGCGGTTAGCTCGCTGGGCAATATTTTAATCTGCCAGTCATCGCGCATGAGCGGCCATGGCAAACGTGCTTGAAGCTGCAAATCACTGTGCAGCTTTTGCAAATCCCATTGACCATATCGCAACAGCTCACTTTGCAACTGCGCCTGCAAAACCGGATCGCGTATCGAGCCCGACAATTGACCGTTCGCATGCAGCTGGCCTTGCAACTCGGGCAAGACCTGGTTCAAATGCTCGGCGTGCAGCTGCCAGGTCAATTGCAGCGGCGCATTCAACCAAGCTTGCGCATCTTTTACATCTTCAACCGCCGCGATGCTGCCATTGAATTGCAGTTGATTGTCTGCCAGCAAAATTTTCACATCAAGGTGACTGGATTGCTGCGGCTGCCAATCGGCGGAAAAATTGGCCATCACGGGAGACTGCTGCCAAATGCCGCGAATTTCACTCGGCAATAAACGCAATTGCCAACCCACCTCGTTATGGTTCTCGCGGTTTCGCTGTGAGCGAAATTGCAACCGCAAATCTGCATCGAGTTTGCCGGACAGTTTTGCATTCCAAATTGACGGATCAAATTCCTGGGTTTGCAGCTGCAATTCACCGGATAACGCTTGCTGCCAATCCGCCGTGAGTTGCAATGCTATCGGTGGATAAACCTGCTCAGCTTGCTGCAAGATAAATTTTTCAATCTTCGCCTGTTGCAGATGCACACCAAGTGGCAATTGGGGGATCTGCCATTGCGATGGATTCCGTGGTGTCGCACTGTCCATTGGTAGTAATTGAAGATGCACTTGCTGCGCTTGCAAATTACTGATGGTAATTTGCGGCCAGTCCAATTGCCATTCCGCGCTCACTTGATCGATCTGCAATGCCCAACGCGGATAGGTCAACTGCACCTGCTGCAAACGCAACCCCGTCCACAAGGTGCCCGAATGATATTGCAATTGTATTGGCCAAGCGCCAAGCGCCAGCGCACGCGGCAATAACCAACGCGAACCCGACTCGGTAGTGGTTAAAAGCAGCGCGGTAAACAGTAGCAAGAGCACACTGGTGACCAGTGTTTTGATACTGGTGATGATTAACTTCAATTGCATGACATACATCACTGAAAGAAAAGTGGATCAGCATGCCAGATCAAGCGCGAATCAGCCAGACCTCCGGCTTGCCACTCACTGGGGAACATTTGTAAATCGGGTAGAATCGGGTAGAATTGGGTAGAATTGGATAACTTATTAGATAGAAGGCATTAGCATTATGTTGAACCCTACCATCACGCTCGGCCAAGACATCATCAAGCTAATCACGGAAATCGATGAATTTAAAGGCCGGTGGCAAGCCCTCAAAACCATGTCGCCCGAGCGACTTCAACAACTGAGGCGCGTGGCAACAATTGAAAGCATCGGGTCATCGACCCGCATCGAAGGCGCTACGCTCACCGATATTCAGATTGAAACCTTGCTGTCCAATCTCACCGCCACTTCATTCAAAACCCGTGACGAGCAAGAAGTTGTCGGATATGCCGAAGCCATGGATCTGGTGTTTCAATCTTTTGACGATTTACGTCTAACCGAAAATCATATTCGCCAATTGCACCAAACCCTGCTCCGCCACAGTGTCAAAGATGAACGGCATCGCGGTGAGTATAAAAAACTCCCCAATCATGTCGTCGCCAAAAATGCTGATGGGCAAGAAATTGGCGTTGTGTTTGAAACTGCCACACCGTTTGAAACACCCAAAGCCATGGAAGAATTGGTGCAATGGACCATAAAAACCATCCATGAAGATGCCATGCATCCGCTGTTGATGGTGGCGGTGTTTACGGTTGTGTTTTTGGCGATTCATCCGTTTCAGGATGGCAATGGTCGATTGTCTCGTATTTTAACCACTTTGCTTTTGCTCAGAGCCGGATATGAATACGTTCCTTACGTATCAATGGAAAGTATTATCGAGGACAATAAAGACCTTTACTACAAAGCACTCCGCCGTACGCAAGGCACCTTAAAAAATGACTCCCCCGATTGGGAGCCCTGGCTGGGCTTTTTCTTAAGGTGCTTGAAAAAGCAGAAAGACAATTTAATCGCTAAAATTGAACATGAAAAAACAAAATTACCAGACGATGCTACCTTACCTTCTGTGTCGAGGCAGGTGTTAAAATTACTAAACGAGAACGAGCGCATGACAATAGCCGACATCGTCAATGCCACTGGCGTAAACCAAAGCACCCTAAAAGTACGTTTGCGTGAATTAATTGGTGCGGGACGGATCAACCGACATGGCAAAGCCAGAGCGACCTGGTATTCAATAAAGTAAATTGCGTTAGAAAAGTTGAAGTGATCTAATTCAGTTCACCAACAAGCAACCAATTCATTGCGACAACCTCGCTTCTCAATTCCCATTCTTTGCCTTTGGATGTTTTTTTGCCTACCACACTTGCACTTTTATCTTTGTGTCTCACAGGTTTTTGCTGGGGTACTACGGGAATTTTTGTTCGACTCCTCAGCGCGAAAGGCTTTACCGGTTTCGAACTTTTAGCACTGCGAATGAGCGTGGTTTTTATATTTTTACTGCCGGTGATGCTGTTTAAATTCGGTTCGTTACCATTTAGAAAACACGGCCACCACCCTATCCCTATTAAAAAGCCAAATGTTAAACTCATCACCAGCGTTGCATTCCTCATGCTGCTGTACTACCTAGGCGCAATCACCGCCTTTCAGCATTTACCCGTCGTCATTGCCGTTCTACTGTTTGGATCATCACCCCTAATCGCATGGTTATTTCCGCTGATATATGAAAAACGTTTACCGCACGGCGTAGAACTTTTACAGGGCGTAGGCGTACTGATCGCGATCACTGGCCTGCTTTATTTAACGCTCACCAAACACACCGCCACTTCAGTCTCGCCGAAAGGGGCATGGGATCTACTCGGCTATGCCGGCGGCATCACTTCAGCTGTGGTGACGGTGATCACCGGCAAACTATTGAGTGGCAATCGCCAAGCAAAGCCTTCGCCTTTGGAAATTTCGTTTATGTCATCCGTATTTGGGCTGCTGCTAATGCCCATCGTAATTTTCCACTCAAGCCACGCTTACCCACTCATCGCTCAAAATTGGGAAACCTTAATTGGGTTTGGGGTGATCGCAACATTGATACCGGGTTCTGCCTTTGCTTACGCCTGCAACCATCTTGCGTCCACAATAACCGCTACCGTTTCGGTGCAATTGCCAGGGCTCCCTAGCACTTTTTAACCAAATAGCGCCTTTTCACGAAAAGAGTCCTCAATAGAACAAGCCATCCTTCTACTTTTAAGGGATTTAAGCCGTTTTTCAGGAACTGGCAACTGCTTAAGCAAATTCATACAGAAGC
>JANNXD010000060.1:0-6865 GCA_031409375.1 Gammaproteobacteria bacterium
GTTGGAGTAGCAGTTGGAGTAGCAGTTGGAGTAGCAGTTGGAGTAGCAGTTGGTGTAGCTGTTGGAGTTTTCGTCGGAGTAGCTGTTGGAGTAGCTGTTGGTGTAGGAGTTGGTGTTTTTGTAGGTGTAGCAGTCGATGTCGGTGAAGCCGTTGGTGTAGGAGTTGGTGTTTTTGTAGGTGTGGCAGTTGGTGTTGGTGAGGTGGTCGGCGTAGCACTTTCTAAGGTATCTGCACTAACTGTCAGCGTATAAGTTAAAGTACTTTCTATGTTGCCGGTGCCCTTTGTTCCCGAATAAGCGGTTGCGGTAATGGTGTAAGTGCCGGGTGAAGGTGACCACTGGTAATAAACGCCATTCTTATCGCCCTTGTAAGCATAGGGTGCATCGTTTTCAATTTTGGTTTGACTGCCATCAGTGAATACAATGCTGCCAGCTAGGCTAACGTTCGCTCTTAAATTGATACTCGGCGTTTTACTGAGTACGGCCTGGCCGCTGAGTCCAGTAGTCAGATCTAGATTTCTAGTGGCATCGATGAGCGTAAAAGAAGTAATGGTTCCAGATGATGCAGCATTGGCGATGCTGTTGATTGCGCCAGTGCAAACGGATATTGCAAGCAATATAGCCTTGGGCCAGTTAAGGTGCTGATGGAAAAATACAGTGCCAGCTTTATTGATGAACGGTGTTTTCATACGCAGTAATCTCTAAATCAAATGAAAAAAGTATAGACTGATTTTATTTAAGTCTGCGCGTATCAAGTCTGTAAATATTGGGGTTTTGTTAATAATGTTATTTAACCGACCTGGTTCAGTCGATTGTGAGTCGGATTGTGCATGCGTTGTGGCAGCCTGAGAACCATTGCGGTACACTCGCTTTTTTTTTAACGCACTCATCTTAAAGCAGGCTACAACCAGTGGTAGAAACTTAAGTGGTAGAAACTTCGCATATCCGTAACTTTTCAATCATTGCCCATATTGATCATGGTAAATCCACCTTGGCTGACCGCTTGATACAGATTTGCGGTGGATTAGATGCGCGGGATATGGCCGAGCAGGTGCTGGATTCGATGGATCTGGAGCGTGAGCGCGGCATTACCATTAAAGCGCAAAGCGTTACCTTGTTGTACAAAGCATTAAATGGCGAGACGTATCAGCTGAACTTTATTGATACCCCTGGTCACGTGGACTTCAGCTATGAAGTGTCACGCTCTTTATCGGCGTGTGAAGGCGCGTTATTGGTGGTTGATGCGGCGCAAGGTGTCGAAGCGCAATCAGTTGCCAACTGCTACACCGCCATCGAGCAGGGGCTTGAAGTCATTCCGGTGCTCAACAAAATCGATCTACCCCAAGCTGAGCCTGCGCGTGTAGCCCAAGAGATTTCCGATATTATCGGTATTGATGCCAGTAATGCTAAACATGTGAGCGCTAAAACCGGCTTGGGCATGGAAGCGTTAATTGAACAACTCATTGAGCTGGTGCCGCCACCCAAAGGCAGTCGTGAGGCGCCGTTACAAGCGTTGATTATTGATTCTTGGTTTGATAATTATTTGGGTGTGGTGTCTTTAGTGCGTGTCAAAGCGGGCGTGCTGAAAAAAGGCGACAAGATTCTTATTAAATCTAAAGGTCAGCATCATCATGCTGAACATGTTGGTGTTTTTACGCCGAAAAAAACCGAAACGGCCAGTTTAAGTGCTGGAGAAGTGGGTTATGTGGTGGCAGGTATTAAAAATATTTATGGTGCGCCTGTTGGTGACACCATCACCCACATCAATTGTCCTCAAGTTGAGGCATTGGCGGGTTTTAAACAGATTAAGCCTAAAGTATTTTCAGGCATGTTTCCGATCAACTCGGAAGACTATGAAGATTTTCGCGAGGCATTAGCGAAATTAACGTTGAATGATGCCGCGTTATTTTTTGAACCGGAAACGTCTGAGGCATTGGGCTTTGGTTTCCGCTGTGGTTTTTTAGGCATGTTGCACATGGAAATTGTGCAGGCACGTTTAGAGCGCGAATACGATCTGGATCTTATCAGTACCGCGCCAACTGTGGTGTATGAAGTGCTGCTGACCAATGGTGAAACCAAGTCAGTGGACAATCCCTCGCAGTTACCGCCGATTAATAAAATTGAAGTGATTCGCGAGCCAATCGTACTGGCAAATATGCTGGTACCGCACGCGCATTTGGGCAGCGTGATAACCTTATGTGTCGAAAAGCGTGGCGTGCAAAAAAGCATTCAATATATGGGTTCGCAAGTATCCGTCAATTATGAATTACCGATGGCGGAAGTGGTATTGGATTTTTTTGACCGCTTAAAGTCAGTGAGTCGTGGTTACGCGTCGTTAGATTATCAGTGGTTACGTTTTCAAGATGCGCCTTTGGTTAAGGTGGATGTATTAATCAATGGTGAAAAAGTAGATGCCTTGGCGTTGATTTGTCATAAAGACCAATCGGTAAGCCGTGGGCGATTGCTGACCGAAAGAATGCAGGAATTGATTCCACGACAAATGTTTGATGTCGCTATTCAGGCTGCTATTGGTAGCAGTGTGATTGCCCGCCAAACTGTAAAAGCTTTACGTAAAAATGTGACCGCGAAATGTTATGGCGGTGATGCGTCACGTAAACGTAAATTGTTAGAAAAACAAAAGGCCGGTAAAAAACGCATGAAGCAAGTGGGGCGAGTTGAAATTCCACAAGAGGCATTTTTAGCTGCTTTACGTACGGAAAAATAGTGAAGGACTTACGAGTGAAGGATAAGTTATGAATATCGATTTTGCATTGGTGCTGGTGATACTTACCTCAATCACAGGGTTTGTTAGTTTGCTAGATGTGCTTTTTTTTGCGCCCAAACGTCGCCAAGCTGCCAATGCGCATCAACAAAAAACGGGTGTAACCAGCGATGATCCGGTGGCTGCTGAAATATTGCGTCAGCCTCTGTGGATAGAATATCCTCGATCATTTTTTCCTGTATTGTTGATTGTTTTATTGTTGCGTTCATTTTTATTTGAGCCCTTTAAAATTCCTTCTGGTTCAATGAAACCGACTTTAATTGAAGGGGATTTTATTCTGGTGAATAAGTTTCACTATGGTTTGCGTTTGCCAGTGTTGGGCACCATGATTTATCCGATGGGTCAGCCGCAGCGCGGTGATGTATTGGTATTTAAATATCCAGAAGACCCGAGCATCAATTACATCAAACGGGTGGTAGGTTTGCCCGGTGATACGGTGCGATATTTTGATAAACGCTTACAAATTAATGGAGAGTGGATATCGCAAACCTTGGCTGCACAATTACCGCCAGAGCGGCCAACAATCGAGGTGTATGATGAGCAGCTTGGTGCAGTTAATCATCAAATATGGAATATGCTGGATCAAAGTTTGCGTTCAGGCGAATGGCAGGTGCCTGCGGGTCATTATTTTGTTATGGGTGATAATCGGGATAACAGTCGTGACTCACGCGTCTGGGGATTTGTTCCCGATGATTTGATTGTTGGACGTGCCTTTGCGGTGTGGATGCATGTTAATAATTGGATCCCCAGTTTTAGTCGCGATAAATGGATTCATTAATCAGCATAAGGATGGTTGCTATGCAGGTATCAAAAAAACAGGTGTCAACGAAGGGATTCGCTCAGGGTTCGCGTCAGCGCGGTATGACCGTGTTGGGCATGATTTTGTTAGGTTCACTGTTGGTGTTTTGGGTGCTGAGTATTATCAAGCTAACGCCGATTTATATCGAAGATTATAATATCAAACAAATTTTTAAAGACTTTGAAGCCAAAGTTAAAGCCAAAGACAAAGATGTAGGCACTAACAAGCGTAAAGTAGAAGCTTATTTCTCGCGTTTTTTTCAGGTCAATAATGTACGAGACATCAACGAAAAAGATATTAAAGTTGAGGTGAAAGTCATAGACGACAAACCCAAAGTCATTGTTTCATTGGTGCATGATTTTGAAGAGCAGATGGTGGGTAATTTGTTTTTTATGGTGAAAGGCAGCTATTCAGTAACCGTCGATAAAATATCAGAAGAAGACAGTCAATAGTGATGAATGATCGTTTGCATCGTCTGGAGCACAGCATCCAATATCAATTTCAACGCCCGGATTTGTTGCAATTGGCATTAACCCATCGCAGTGTGTCGGGAAAAACCAATAACGAGCGGCTGGAGTTCTTGGGCGATTCGATTGTGAATCTGGTCGTGGCTGAATTGTTGTTTGAACGTTTTAACCAAGCCAAAGAAGGCCAGTTGTCGCGTTTACGCGCAGAATTGGTGAGTGGTGAAAGCTTGGCACAATTAGCGCGCGATATTGGTGTTGGTGAGTATTTGCAACTGGGTATTGGTGAACTAAAAAGTGGTGGATTTCGCCGATCATCTATTTTAGCGGATGCGATGGAAGCAATTATTGGTGCGATTTATTTAGATGCGGGTATGGAAGCGAGTCAACGTTGCATTAAGTTATGGTTTGAACCCCGGTTGGCGAATTTAACCTTGGAAATTCCCAAGGATGCCAAAACGCGCTTGCAAGAATATTTACAGTCCAGGCAAATGACATTACCGGTATATGAAGTAGTGTCGGTGATCGGTGAAGCACATGATCAATATTTTGAAGTCATTTGCCATGTCGAAGGCATGAGCCTTCCGGGTGAAGGTGAGGGCAGTACACGCCGTAAAGCTGAGCAACAGGCTGCAGAAGATGTGTTGCAAAAACTGCAGGCTAACCAGTGAGTCATCAAGATATGCAAACGCCCTCGACGGGTCTTGGTCTAGCTGGTGACGGCATAACGAGTAACAGTATCACTAGCCGTTGTGGTTATGTTGCGCTAATTGGTCGGCCCAATGTGGGTAAGTCGACGTTACTCAATCATTTGATTGGTGAAAAAATCAGCATTACCAGTCGCAAACCGCAGACCACGCAAAAACTGGTTTTGGGTATTCATACCTTGGACGATGCGCAGCTGATTTATATGGACACGCCCGGCGTCAATTCGGCCATCAAAAAACCCTTCAATCGTCGTCTCAACAAATTAGCCTTGCAAGGGTTGGCGGATGTTGACGTCATTGTTTGGGTGATCGAAGCCGGACAGTGGACGGATCTTGAAGACAGTTTATTAAAGCCGGTGTTAGCCGCTAACAAGCCGACGCTTTTGGCGATTAATAAAATTGATCATATCGCCGACAAAAGTCAGCTATTGCCATGGATGGCACAAGTGTCCGGTTATTTTAATTGGGCAGCCATGGTACCGATTTCAGCATTAAAAAATTTACAGCTCGATCATCTCCAGCAAGAAATGATTCAACGCCTACCGCTATCGCCATTTTTATTTGATGCCAGCCAAAAAACTGATCAAACCGATGAAATGCGGGTTGCGGAAATGATTCGTGAAAAAGTGGTTCGGCAAATGGGGCAGGAGTTACCGTATTCATTAACCGTCGCGGTGGATAAAATCGAATCCAAGGGTCATTTTCTACAAATTGACGCCACATTATACGTGCAGCGTGAAGGCCATAAAAAAATGATACTCGGCAATGGTGGCCAACGCATTAAAGCGATCGGTAGCGCTGCGCGTGAAGATTTAGAAAAATTTTTTGGGCAAAAAATATTTTTGAATTGTTGGGTCAAGCAGATGAGGGGCCAGCAGGATCCTTATTCCTGATGGCGAAGATGCGCTATGCAGCAAAACGTTAAGTTAGCTTTTGGTTATGTGCTGCGTAGCAAACCCTACCGCAATACCAGTGCACTGGTGGATATTTTTAGTCGTGAGTACGGGCGGTTAACGCTAATAGCCAAGGGCGCGCGTGCACCGAAATCGCCTTGGTTAGCTTGGTTGCAGCCCTTTCAATTATTGCGGTTATCTTGGCAGGGGCAGACTGATTTAAAAACACTAACCCATGTTGAAAGCACAGAAGCTAGTTGTTGGTTGCAAGGTTTAAAACTTTATAGCGGGTTGTATCTAAACGAACTACTGCTAAAGTTTTTGCAACCGTATGATGCCCATGCACACCTGTTTGATGGCTATCATCAAGCGGTAACGTCTCTGGCTCAAAAAACGCTTGTACAGTTTGAGCAACCTGAATCGCTTGAAAGCGTGTTGCGGCGTTTCGAGATGGCTTTGTTGTGTGAAACGGGTTATGGCGTACCCTTTGCTGATTTATTGGCACTGCCCATCGAAGCGGTGTTGCGTTATGGTTTTGATGCTGAGCAAGGCTGGATGCCATTTGTAAAGCACCGTATTTCAGTGAGTGGCCAAACTTTATTGGATATGCGCGACCATAATTATCAGCGCTTGGCAACTCGCCAAGAGGCCAAACGTTTAATGCGTTACTTGATCGATCTGCATTTGGATGGTCAGCCGCTGCACACCAGGCGTTTAGTACAATCCACGGCTGCTCTACTACAAGGCAGCGCTGTGTTGAAGGTAGAATAATTTCGCCAAAACCTAGACCATAAAATTCAGGAGTGTCAGATTAACTCCTTTTTTCTACACTTCATTCTTGAATCTAAGAAAATTAATGATCGGAAATTTTTTATGAAAAAACATTTCGCCTTACTTGCCACACTCCTGCTGCTCGGCAACCTCTTAATCCAACCCCTTGCCCACGCTCACCCCGGCGTCGAAGGCACCGCCGACGCTGGCAACCCCGACACAGGCCCCCCCGAAAACCCCGACAACGGCGACCCAGAAGAACCGACTGAACCCGAAGACCCGTGCAGTGAAGGGCAACAAGGCCAACCCATCAACCTTGCCATGGGCCACGAAACCACCGAAGCCACCGACCTAACCTTAACCGGCCAAATGGACCTTTTCATCGCCCGCCGCTACGAAAGCAACAGCGAATACGACAGCCCACTCGGCTACGGCTGGTCCCTCAACCA
>JANNXD010000061.1:0-31600 GCA_031409375.1 Gammaproteobacteria bacterium
CCGTCACCAAATACAATTATGATGCTGTCGGCAATCTGCTGACCGTCACCGACGCCAAGCAAAACACCACCACCTACAGCTACGATCTGCTCAGCCGCGTCACGCAAATCACTCAGCCGCTCGGGCAAATCGAAAAATACAGCTACGACAATCGTGATCGGCTTACGCAATTGATTAACGCTAACAACCAAAAAATCACCTACAGCTATCATGCCTGGGGTCCGATCAACCAAATTAATTACTACGCCGGCACCACCATCACCACAGCCGAACGTAATGCACAATACAGTTATGATGTCAGCGGCAACATCACCAGCATTCTCGACAATCACTTAATCCCCACCGCTCAATACACCTTTCAATACGATGCGCTGAATCGCTTAAGTCAGCAGGTTGCGAATTATTTGCCGACTCCGGTGACTTTAAATTACGCCTACGACAATATCGGCAACCGTCAATCGTTAACGCTGATCGACGCACAAACCACCGCGCACACCTACACCTACAATCTGCTCAACCAACTCACGCAAGCCGTGCTGAATAATCAAACCTACAGCTTCACTTATTTTAATAACGACACGCTAAAAACTATTCTGTATCCCAACACAGTCAGCACCACTAATACCTACCGCGCCAACGGGCCACTCAATAGCACACAACTGAAAAACAGCAGTAACCAAACCCTTGGCGGCCATGTCTACACTTACGACGCCAACGATAATATCCTTACGCAGAAAACCGTCATCGGCACGCAGACTTATCAATACGATGGCTTGAATCGTTTGATCACTGCCACGCATGCCGCCGCCTTTGCGCTACCGAATGAAAATTATCAATACGACGGCGTCGGTAATCGCACGCAAAATAATAGCGTTGCGAATCTCTACGACAACAATAATCGCATCACCAAAATCGGTGCAACCACCATCACCCACAACGCCGCCGGCAGCCTCACCCAAAACGGCACTAGTGCTTACACCTACAACAGCGAACAGCGTTTAACGCAAACGGTAAAAAATGGCGTCACCACTTTATATAAATACGACGCTTTCGGCAGAAGAGTGGCAAAAAACAGCGGCAGTGTTACGACGTTTTATGTTTGGGATAATGAAAACTTAATTTCGGAATACAATACAGCAGGGCAGCGCACCAAACGCTACGCCTACATTCCCAATCGCTATGCGGCCATTCAACTCGAAGATGCCAACGGCATTTATCAAGTCCACACCAATCATCTGGATACGCCAACGCAGCTCACCGACTCAGCGCAAAAAATTGTGTGGCAAGCGAATTACCAAGCCTTTGGAAATACCAATATCAATCAAGATCCTGATGCCAACGGCACAGCCATCATCTACAATCAACGCTTTCCTGGGCAATACCAAGACACTGAAACCAATCTGTATTACAACTTTTATCGCGATTATGATCCCAGTACGGGAAGGTATTTGCAGAGTGATCCCATTGGGTTGGGTGGGGGGATTAATCTTTATGGGTATGTGTTGGGGAATCCGCTTTATTGGGTTGATCCATTTGGATTAACAAGAGAAGACATTGATAGGATGACTGATTATGTGCAACAAACTCAACCTGATTTAAATGTAGATAAACATATAGACACTGGACCAATGAGAGGAGATGGATATGGTGGTTTTACCAATCCAATAACTAAAGAGGTTACGATAGATAACGATAATCTTAAAGATAACCTTACGCATGATGACCTTGATCAATTAGAGTACTTAATCATACATGAATCAATCCATCGTACACGCCCCAGATCAGATATGATCAAAAGGCCTTTAAAACATGAAGATATCGTACGTGAAGCTGAAAATAGACAAAAAACACCTAAGCTCCCGAGTTGGAATTCTCCTGATCCCGTAGATCAGAAAACTCTTGATATGTTTTGCAAATTAAACCCAAATTCTAAAATGTGTAAGGACAGAAAATGCAAGTAAAATTCCAATCAATTTTAACGTCTAGAGAATTAAATAAATGATGAAATATATATATTTTCCACTAATTCTTTTACTTTACAGCTGTTCTCCACCTTCTTACATATATCTTTTCAATAATACTGGATCTGATTTGAATGTTTCGTATGAGAAAAATTCAAACCATGTAAAAGATAGCGTGATGCTGAAAGGCACGGCATTAAAGTTAAAAGTCGGTGCCTTGTATGGTGTAAAAGTGGTGTTGTCAGACGACTCTACTCAATGGGGTTACAAACTAATTAAACCTGTCGGTCCTTTTGCCTTAGGTGAGTCAGTTAGCTATTATTTCGATTATGAAGGGATTAGTCCATTTTTAAAAATAACATACAAGTTTCAAATTGAAAGAGATAAGAAAATTTTTGCACTAAAAAATTCTGAAAAATTTCCTTTAAATATTAATGAAAAAACTGTTCAACCAGATGGGTATCCTATAGAGCCAATCTTAGTGAAATGAAATTAATGAAAAATGTATTTAATGACCCCATCCCCTATACCAGCAACACCTATTTCGACGCCATGAACCGCGTCGAAAAATACCAAGACCCTTTCGGCAACGAAACGCAATACACGCGCGACCGCAAAGGCCGCCTCACATCCCGCACCTTAAAACGCAACACCGGAACGCTGGCCGCACCCAATCTCATCGACTACCAACAAACCCAATACGACTACGACTTTGACGGCCACATCATTCAGCAACAGCAAAAAAGCAGCAACGCCACCGGCGAAAGCACCATCACTCTCAACACCTACACCAACAACCGCCTGACGCAAACACAAACTTATAGCAACGCCGATCCAACACGCATTTATGAAACCAACACCACTTATTACACCGACGCCAAAGGCAATATCACCACCTACAGCTACGATTTATTAAGCCGCGTCACCCAAATCAAACAACCGCTGGGTCAAACTGAAAACTATCTCTACGACAATCGTGATCGCCTCACGCAACTCATCAACGCCAACAATCAAAAAATTCAATACAGCTACAACGCCTGGGGTCCGCTCAATCAAATTAATTATTACGCCAACACCACAACCACCACAGCGGAACGCAATGCGCAATACAGTTATGATGTCAGCGGCAACATCACCAGCATTATCGACAATCACTTGATTCCAACAGCGCAATACAGCTTTCAATACGATGCGCTCAATCGCTTAAGTCAGCAAGTTGCGAATTATTTACCGACACCGGTGACCTTAAATTACGCCTACGACAATATCGGCAACCGTCAATCGTTAACGCTGATCGACAGCCAAACCTTCAGCCACAATTACACCTACAATCTGCTCAACCAACTCACGCAAGCCGTGCTCAACAACCAAACCTACAACTTCGCTTATTTTAACAATGACACCTTAAAAACCATTCTCTACCCCAACACCGTTAGCACCACCAATACCTATAAAAACAACGGGCCACTCAACAGCACACAATTAAAAAACAGCAGCAATGCAACCATCGGCGGCCATGTTTATACCTACGACGTCAACGATAATATCCTTACCCAACAAACGTCCATCGGCACCCAAACTTATAAATATGATGGACTCAATCGTTTGATCACTGCCACGCATGCCGCCGCCTTTGCGCTACCGAATGAAAATTATCAATACGACGGCGTTGGTAATCGCACGCAAAATAATAGCGTTGCGAATCTCTACGACAACAATAATCGCATCACCAAAATCGGTGCAACTGTAATCACGCACAACGCAGCGGGCAGCCTCACCCAAAATGGCGCCAGTGCTTACACCTACAACAGCGAACAGCGTTTAACGCAAACCGTAAAATCTGGCGTCACCACGCTCTACAAATACGACGCTTTCGGCCGAAGAGTGGCGAAAAACAGCAGCGGCGTTACGACGTTTTATGTTTGGGATAATGAAAACTTAATTTCGGAATACAATACAGCAGGGCAGCGCACCAAACGCTACGCCTACATTCCCAATCGCTATGCGGCGCTGCAACTTGAAGATGCCAACGGCATTTATCAAGTCCACACCAATCATCTGGATACACCGACGCAGCTCACCGACTCAGCGCAGAAAATTGTGTGGCAAGCGAATTATCAAGCCTTTGGAAATACCAATATCAATCAAGATCCTGATGCCAACGGCATTGCCATCATCTACAATCAACGTTTTCCAGGGCAATACCAAGATGTCGAAACCAATCTGTATTACAACTTTTATCGCGATTATGATCCCAGTACGGGGAGGTATTTGCAGAGTGACCCCATTGGGTTGGGTGGGGGGATTAATGTTTATGGGTATGTGAGCGGGAATCCGCTGAAGTGGATTGATGTGTTGGGATTATATTGCGTGACATGTACTGCTAATGGACCAACGGGAAAAGCACCTGATACAGGACAGAACTATGACGGTTCCGGTCGTAAATGGTGTACTTACAACTGCCAGCGTGATGACAACGGAGACCAAAAAGATGTTAATGGCCCAGGTCATGGTGAGTTCTGCATAGGCCAATCTGGCGGGGATGACCGTAGTCCAAAAGTTAATTTTGATACTTTTACGCATGACACTGATTCTAGGTTGGACCGTGCACCACTTGGCCCAATCACTAATGGGCCTGATTTTAATCAAGCAATTCACGATACTTTTGGAGAGAAGTGAATATGAATATGGTTTCATATCGTTCAAGAGTGTTGCTCGCCATATTCGTTATTATGATTGTTGTTGAGCTGGTAGGTTTCATGCCAGGACTTGATTATATGGCAGGTTCTTTTCCAACTTACTTTCATAAAATAGAATCGGTCATTCTCATTTTTGCATTATTCTTTTCATTACTGAGCGCTTCTTTTTTTCATGGCCGACCACGATATGTAGCGCTGGTGATTATTGGCGCATTAATGTTTTACTCTGGATACAAAGCGATTATGAAAATCAGTGCGTACGAACCGACTAATGTGCCAATTATATGGACGAGTGTTAGTTTTGTAATGTCTGGAGCCCTAGCGTGGATTATTTTTGGTGCATATAGACTTGGAATCTTTGGTTGGCGAGAATTAATTATTTCTTTTGTGACCGCATGTGCAGGCATTTTTTATCTGTACAGCATGTGACCATTTAGTGAATGAATATCAAAGGGCTGTCTGCCAATAACACAGCAGTAATAGTCATGCTGCACCAGAGTTGATGGAAGCCCACACCTCTTAATTCAATTCCTGCATATTGCACATCAACATAAATTCATGGCTGAAAACCCATTATGGGTATGCGGCATTATTTAGCCAAAAAGTGCATTGGGGTCTGTGACTTGCTAGACTCAGGTTTTATTGGGTTGTGTGGCTTTAAAAGCCTTGATTGCATTGGGTTGTAGGCTGTTATCACTACGAATTGCACGGATTCAACCTTGTTGGCGGGATTATGGGTGTATTTAAATGTCTGTCATGTTTTTATGACCATGTCGCATTCTGATATTGGGGATCTTATCCAAGCAGGTCGATCGGTCTTCCCTTTTGTGTAGATACGTTCCTTGCCGGGGGGGTAGGGTTAGGGTGGAGCTAAACGCTCGCAGATAGCGATGGACTGCTGAGAATCAAATGATCAGTGTTGGCGAGGCAAAGTCAAGGTGGCAAATTTAATGGGCGTGGTTGGTATTGATTTAGGCACAACGCATTGCGTGATGGCCTATGTGCCTGCAGGCGAACCGGCTGCGGAGGTGCGATTATTTGCCATTCCGCAGTGGGTCGGTGATCAACAATGGGCAGAGCTGCCGCAGCTGCCGTCTATGTGGTTAATGCGCCATGAACACGAAGCGGCTTTTGCTCAGTTACCCTTTGCTTGGGCGGAGGATGCTGTGGTCGGCAATTGGGCTAGGCAGCTGGGCGAAAAAAATCCACTGAAGCTGATCAGTAGCGCAAAAAGTTGGTTAAGCCAAACCTCGGTGGATGCACAAGAACAACGCTTGCCTTTGCATGCAGATGCAACCTTGTTGCAGCGCACACCTTATCAAGTCACTTGCGGGTTGTTAGCGTATTTGCAAGCGGCGTGGGATGCACAATTTCCTGATGCACCGCTGCATCAACAAGCGGTGGTGATTACTTTACCGGCCTCTTTTCATCCGGGTGCCCGCGAACTAACCGCGCAAGCCGCGCAATCGTTGGGTATCACTCAGCTTACCTTACTCGAAGAACCCCAAGCGGCGGCGTATCACTGGTTATGGCAACACGCTGATTGGCGCCAGCAATTAACGGCGGGTGATCGTATCTTAGTCATTGATGTCGGCGGCGGAACCAGCGATTTTGCTTTGATTGATGTGAGTGATCAGCAAGGTGAACTGCAGTTGCAGCGTGTTGCTGTCGGTGAGCATATTTTGTTGGGCGGCGACAATATGGATTTGGCGCTGGCTTATGCATTAAAAGCGCAGCTGGAGCAGCAGGGGCATGTTTTAAAATCTTGGCAATTACAGGCATTGATGCCAGCTTGTCGCAGCGCCAAAGAAACTTTGTTCACGCATGAAGATTTATCACAAATTTCGGTGGTGGTGCCGTCACGCGGCAGCAGTTTATTTGCCCATAGTCTGACGGCGTCGTTAACGCGGCAGATGCTGGAAGCAGTGGTGGTCTCTGGATTTTTTCCCACTGCGACCTTGCATGATCTGCCATTGATTGATTCGCAGCAAGCGTTGCGCACCGAAGGGCTGCCTTATGCGCAGGATGCGGCGATCAGCAAACATCTCGCTGCGTTTTTACAGCCGCATGCTGAGCATTTTCCGAATAAAATTTTATTAAATGGCGGCGTGTTTAAAGCCCAGCCCTTAGTGCAGCGTTTGCAAACGATTTTAGAAAGTTGGCAGGAGTCATTAACGGCTCCGGTTATCGTTGAAAGACCGCTGCAATTATTGACCGGTACTGATTACGATTTAGCGGTGGCGAAAGGTGCAGCTTATTATGGTGGGTTGCGAGCAACGCAAGGGTTACGCATTCGCAGCGGTATCGCGCATAGTTACTACATCGGTATTGAAACGCCGGGCCTGGCAATTCCAGGGGTGAAGCCAGCCTTACAATCGATTTGTGTGGCACCGTTTGGCATGGAAGAAGGCAGCGCGATTAATGCCGACAGTGATCCTGCGTTGGCAGCATTGATCCTATATTTACAAGTGGGTGGTGAAGTTCAGTTTCAATTTTTTAGCAGTCGGTTGCGCACAAGCGATACGGTGGGTTTGCGTTTGGATGAGGATGACACGCAAGACTTGCAACCTTTACCGGCGCTGAGCGTGGTGTTACCGGCCACAGCTGAGTATCTGTTGGGCACTCGTGTGGCGGTGCGCTTAAATATTGCCATTACTGAAATCGGTACACTTGAAATTCATGCGCATGCGCTAGAGGGCAGTGGTCATTGGCAGGTAGCATTAAATGTTCGTCAAGGTTAAATGTTCGTTAAAACCAAGTGCAGTTAGGGCATGAGTGATGCGCGTTATTTTATCAGTATTGATTTGGGCACCAGTCAGACATTATTAGCCTATTTTGATTGTCATCATCCTGATTTAGGCTCGCAGTTATTGCTTATTCCACAAAGCATCGCGCCCGGCCAACAGCAGTTGTTTCCGAGTTTGCCGTCTTTACGTTTTCAATGCGATAAAAAAATGGTTGGCGAAGCCACTGGTACCGACAATCTGGTAAAGCCGTCAGAGGATCCCTTTGGTGCGCGTGATGAGTTATTAATGAATGCCCACTTTGGTCCGCTCGCCGAGCAGTTGGGTGCTCAAATAGAGGGCCATTTAATTACCGGTGCGAAAAGTTGGTTGAGTCAACGGCATTTGGATCCGGCGCAGCCGATCTTACCCTGGGCGGCGGCCTCTGGCGTGTCTAAATTATCTGCAGTGGATGCTTCCGCCAGCTATTTGCGTTATCTGCTACTGGCGTGGAATCAACAGCATCCGCAACATAGGTTAGAAAATCAAAAAGTCGTGATTACCTTGCCGGCCTCTTTTGATGATGTGGCGCGTCTTTATACGCAGCAAGCGGCAG
The DNA here is from genome assembly GCA_031409375.1 of Gammaproteobacteria bacterium. GTDB lineage: Bacteria > Pseudomonadota > Gammaproteobacteria > Pseudomonadales > JANQJO01 > JANNXD01. Next base: position 8,000 of record JANNXD010000061.1, read on the forward strand.
CGCGTGCGGGTTTGCATCAGGTGCAATTTCTCGAAGAGCCTCAAGCGGCTTTTTATGATTGGTATGCACGTCATCAGCAGGATTTAGTGCAGCAACTCGCCAATATTGATCGCGTGTTGGTATGTGATATTGGCGGCGGTACCAGCGATTTCAGTTTAATTCGTGTTAAGCCAACCACGGACTCTGTGGCAAGTGCAGAAAAAATCGAGTTGCAACGCATTGCGGTGAGTCAACACATATTGCTCGGTGGTGACAATATCGACGCTGCTTTGGCGCAACAACTGTTGCAGAAACTAAAAAGCAATGGCCAGGTGCAAAAGCTTTCTAAAGGCCGCTTACAGCAATGGCGTCTAGCGTGTCGGCTAGCCAAGGAACAATTACTGACTTCTACTGAGTTAACACAGGTCAATGTCACCTTGCTGGGTGCGGGCACGCGCTTAATTGGCGATAGTTTTACGGAAGTGTTGACGCGAGAGGCGCTGATGCAATTGATTGCCGAAGGATTCTTTCCGGCTATCGAGATATTAAAAAGGGACGGACTGACGCAAGCGCAAGATAGTCCTCATCAAGATAGCCCTCATAATGAAATGAATCGCGACGACGACAATCAATCTGCCAGTGCTTTCTCTGACGTCAGTTTGGCTTATGCCAAAGATCCTGCGATTACGCGGCATCTGCGCCATTTTTTAGCTGTGCATCAAGTGAATCCGTCGATGCATTTGGCATTATTGTGCAATGGTGGCGTGCTTACCAGCGACATTGTACAGGGTTTGCTAATCAACGCGCTGCAGCCGAGTTTTCAGCAGCGCATCCTGCATTTGGACAATCCACATCCGCAGCATGCAGTCGCGTTAGGTGGAATTGCTTACTTACGCGCCCAGCAGGGTGCGTTCGTGCCAATTCGAGCGCAATTGCCGCGTAATTATTTTTTACAGATTGCGGCGGATGATCAGCGCTTGGCCTTGTGCATCCTGCCTAAAGGTTCGGCGCTTGGTGAAATTCTGCGGGTACCTGAGCAAAATTTTGTGCTGCATCTTGGCACTATGGTGCGTTTTGAATTGCTAATGGATCAAGGTCAAGAGACGCTCACCCTTGGTGATTTGCGGCCGGTGAATCGCCATCATTATCAACAATTGCCTGCATTACAGTTGCCACTGGCTAGTCAATCTTTGCAACGACAGCGACCGATTTATTTGCAGGCCAGCGCCAATGCGTTGGGTAATGTGCAATTGCAGTGTGTAACGCTGGACGAACCCATTGAATGCTGGGATCTGTGTTTTGATTTAAAAGTAACGGCCGCGCCTAAGTTAGTGTTGCCGCCGGCGGTGCAACAATTACTTACTGCATGTTTTGGTGCAAAGCTGCCTCGCCATGAAGCTCAGTCACCGATTAAATTGTTTAAAAAATCTATAGAAAAAATCTGGGGAGCAAAAGCCTTATGGTCAGTAGAGCAATTGCGCGCTTTAGCAGATGGTTTGTTGAGTTATGCCAAGGCACGTCGTCGCAGTGCCTTGCATGAGCAAGTTTGGTGGCAGTGGATAGGATTTACTTTACGTCCTGGTTTGGGTTTTGTGCAAGATGAGCAGCGCATGCAGATGTTGTTAACTTTGCGGCCAGCCGGTATTCAATACCAGCAGGATACGCAAGTGTGGCGAGAGTGGTGGTTGGCGTGGCGGCGCGTCAGTGGCGGTTTGTCGGCGCCAGAACAACAGCAATTTTTTCAGTTGCATGTGAATCAATTGGGTAAAGCATTAACGGAACCATTGGAATGTTTCGCGAGTTTTGAGCATTTAACCTTGGCTAACAAAATTCATCTGGCAATCGAAATTTGGCAACGACTACAACAAAACCCGCAGATCACCGCTTTATGGTGGAGTTTAGGGCGTCTTGGGAGTCCCTATGCTTTGTATGCCAGCCAGATGGAATTGTTACCGCTAGAATTAATCGAGCCTTGGTTGTCACAGTTATTAATACGCGATTGGCAGCAGCAACCGTTGATCGCCTTCACCGCCGTGCAGTTAGTGCAATCAGGCGTGAACCCTGCGCTGCGTGAAGCGATTGAGCAAAAAATGAAGCTAAGTAAATGTCCGGCCAGTTGGTTGTTATTGTTGTCGGGTGAACACTCGCAAGATCAGCAACTGTATCAGCGCATTTTAGGCGATAGTTTGCCGCTGGGGATTGGTTTGAACAAGAATTAGTCTATATTAGTTGCTGTTCATCTCGATAAAAAACCAGCGTTTTATCATCAGATTCCTGTGCATTAAACCAATAGCCATTACTATTAAAACCTTTTAAGTCTTCGACGTGCTGAATGTGATGTTGAATGATATAACGAGCCATTAATCCACGGGCTTTTTTAGCGTAAAAGCTAATAATTTTGTATTGTCCATTTTTGGCATCTTTAAAAATTGGCGTGATAATGTCGCCTTGAATGGCCTCACGCTGCAGCACTTGAAAATATTCTTGAGAGGCTAAGTTTAATAGTAGTGCTGTTTTTTGTTGTTTTAATTTTTGATTCACGGCTTGGGTAATGGGCTCACGCCAAAAGTCATACAGATTACTACCCCGCGCATTCTTCAAGTGAGTGCCCATTTCTAAACGATGCGCCTGAATGCAATCCAATGGCTGTAGCAAACCATACAGTCCCGATAAAATTCCAAGGGATTGTTGGGCAAAAGCAATTTCAGGTTTTGTAAAGTCGCGTGCTTGTAGCCCGCTATACACATCGCCTGCGAACATTAATAGGGCGGGACGGGCCGCATCGTGTTGATGATCCAACTGCCAATCGCAATAACGTTGATGATTAAGCTCGGCGAGTGCTTGACTTAAGCTCATCAGTTTTTTAATGCTAGCAACGCTACTGCTTTTTAGAATAGAGATCAGGTTTGTGCTGTTAGACAAATATGCGGGTATGGTTAGCTGCGTTTGCTGATAAGCGATGGGTAAGTCAGATGTTTGATCGAGTTTTTTTGCGGGAGATAAAAGCATAAACATGTTGATATTCCAAATTAACGATGTTCAAAATTAACGATTTTTAGGGGAACCCAGATAAAAAAAGGGCAAGCTTAAAAGGCTGCAGGCCAAAAAAAGTGTGGTAACTGGTGCTTTTGCCATAAAGACAATGCATCCATGGCGGTCGCAATACTCACATGGGTGAAGACTCCGCCCCAAATGGAACGTGAAAACAATGATAACAGGCCAAGCATAATACCAAAACCAAAAGCCCCGAAAGCTTCAGGCCAAGGCTTAGCGAAATGCAGCATTAAGTAAGGTAAGCACATCAAACCTAATACATTCAGTCCAAATTGATGTTTAAATCGATGCACTAAAAAACCACGGAAAAAAAATTCGACGGCAATAAATTGTGCGGCATACATCATTCCCCAGGCTAACCAATCAAAACCACTGCGTCCAGCGTCTGGATAAAACGGATAAGTTTGTTGAAAGTCATGGCGATAACTGGCAATAAAAGCAAAACCAATAATCATGCTGCTGATGGCGAGGTACCAGAACCCATGCTGTTTAAGACGATTGATGCCCCAGCCCATATCATTCAAAGGTTCTTTCAATAAACGCATGGCCAAGCATGGTAGCGCAATAAAGCCGAGCAGGTGGATAAGCGTCCACCATAGGCAAGGCCATAACATTGGGAAGTGGGTGCTCTGAAAAAAATAAGAAGCTAGTTGTGGAGTCTTTAATCCCAAGCTCAGCTGTGTCACCAGTAGAGAAAAAACGGCGCTGTATTTCAGATAATTAACCAAGAATAATGACAAACAGGCAACGCTGAGCAATATCCAGGTATGCCACAGTGGCCATCGCTCAGGCGTTTTTATTAAATCTTGGTGATAATTTTCGAGTTGCTGCAAAATTTTGCGCATTGCTGTCCCTGTTTTGAGCAACTCTTGCTCGAGTAGTTCTTGCTCGAGTGGTTCTTGGTTTGGCTATTACGGTTTTTAACGCCTATTCGTGAACGATTAACCACTGTTGATCCGGTAGTTGCAAATGTAGTTCACCAACACCATCAACCAGCTTGCTGTTGGTAATCCAGCCATTTGGCACTGTCCAATGATCAATACCAAATTGTGGTTGCAAAGCAGGGGAGTCGATCGTCACCGTAAGATGGTCACCTACAATTTTGCCCGTACCGATCAGGGTTATGGTTAAGGGTTGTTGTTGCCAGATGGTGCGTATGACCGCTTGATTGTTGCTGTGTTCAGAACACCAGGCTTGTGATTGCAGTGGCTCCGAACCATTTTGTATGAGTAAAGGCTGCGTGGTGTTATCGATTTGATACAGAGATGTGGACTCGACTAACGGATCAGGTTGCCATGCAATTAACGATGAACTTAATGAAGTCAATCGATGCTCGCTGGTCAGTATTTCTTGGTGATCAGCAAAACAGGCGATAACCGGGGTATCTGTATTCAAAGAGATAAGTAAGTGTTGAGCACTTTGGTTAAGCGGCATATTGTTAGATCGATTTTGTTGGATAAATTGAGCTGCTGACCACTCACTCAAATTCCAGCGCTGGCTGTCACTTTGTATTGCAATGCTCGTATTGATTACTGGGGCGTTATCCGCGATTTGCAGCGTTCTGGCACTGGTATTATTGGTGCTACTAATGTTGGTGGCGCTACTTTTGTTGGCAACAGTGGCTGGACAAGATACTTTTCCTTCATGCTGCCATAACCATTCTCCGGTAATATGGGCATTTTCCATGGTGGTTATATCGACCACAAACCGTATTTGATTGTTATCACATTGGGTGATTTGCACGGAGCCTTGTTTGGCGCTCAAATTATTACTGCCAATAGCACTGGTGAATTCTGATGAGGCAATATTTAAACTCGCTTGCTTGGTGGCAAAATCAACCGTGTTTTTGAGGCCTTGCGGGTACAATAATCGAATCCAAGCGATAGATGAATCCAGAGCGCCGGCTAAATTTACTTGTAGTGCTGCACTGTTTGCGGATGGTTTGCTGGCAAAGCCGCATAGAAAATTTGTTTTAGCAGGAACGATTGCATTGATTTTGCTGCTTGAGCTGACATTCAATACAAACGGTGTTGAAGGACTCGGAGCGCTATGCGGAATTAAGTCTAAGCCCACGATTAAAAAGGTAGTTGGAATGCGTAATTCATATCGGCTGCCAGCTGTTATTTCACGAATTTTTAAGCCAAGATTGGTGTAGGCAGTGGGTGCTACTACGGTGTAAGTTGTCCCTTTTTTTTCAAGCTCAGCGATACTGGTACCCGTCTCACAAAAAAATAGTTCGGCTTTTTGGGTGGTTGGATTTTCAACTGCCAATAAACTCAAATTGAGAAGTAAAGCAGGATCAATTCCAAACGAAGAAGCGCGATTGAGATCGCTATCATTGGGATCTAATTTCCAAATATTGTCTAGTGGGCTGCGTGTTGCGGTTTGCGATTTATTCAGTTCGCTATCAGGTGTGTTGTTTGTATTTTGATTGTCGTTAGAAGAGCCGCCACAACCGGTGATGAGTGCCACCAAAAAAAATAACGAAAAAATGGGGGTGAGTTTGCGTATGGTGAACATGTTAGCTCCTGCTGTAGTTTTATTATTAATTATCAGGCATCGAATCTAATGCTTATTCTTACTTGTAAGGTTTAAAAACAACTAATGCTGAACAGTCATAACAATATCGAGTACACTCAATCGCGTATACTTACAAATGATGTTGGACTTAAATGTCAGTAGACTATAACAGCTATTGCATGCTTTATTCTCCGGTATCAAAACATAAAGGTTAAAGATTTTCAAGGTTTATACGATTTGCAAGGTTTATTCATTGTGCCACCATCTAAATTAACATCTGATCATTCTAAACCAGCTCCCTCTACTGTTACTGCGCTCACGAAATTAAAAACAGGTCGAATAGACAGGCGTTGGTCGTTAGCTAAAGCTGGGTTGCTTGCCGGTGCTCGTCATGCTGTACGTACGGCTTCTGGTTGGTTGTTGCCCACACAGCAACGGCAAGTATATTGTCAACAAAGCTTAACGCGTGAAGCTGTGTATTTTATTCAAGAGCTGAGCAAGCTCAAGGGCAGCGTGGTTAAAGTGGGTCAAATGATGGCTTTGTGGGGGGATAGTTTTTTTTCACCCGAGATTACACAGGCATTGCATGACCTGGAAAATCAAACGGCGATGATGGACTGGCCAAGTATTCATCAGCAGCTATTGCAAGAGTTGGGGCCAGTTAAGTTGTGCGAATTTAGTGTTGCAACAGTAGCTATCGGTTGCGCCAGCTTGGCTCAGGTGCATCGTGCTACGCATCTCGTGGATAATGCGCAATGGTGTTTTAAAGTGCAATATCCAGGTATTGCTGACTCTATCGAATCCGATATGGCCAGCTTTGCACATCTGTTGTATGTTGCTCGATTGGTGCCGCGTACTCGAGATTTTGAACAATGGTTTGATGCAATCAAAACGATCCTGAAACAAGAAGTAGATTATCGTCAGGAATTACTGGCTACCCAACGATTTAAAAAATATTTAGCCAGTAATGCCTCTTATCGAATCCCTGATGTCTACCCGGATTACAGTAGCTCGCGTGTTTTAGCTTGTTCTTTTGAAGAGGGCGCGCAACTGAATAGCGATGTGGTGCTGCAGTTGTCTCAAGAACGTCGTAATCGTTTAGGTGAGTTATGTTTGCATTTATTTTGGCAAGAGATATGGCATTGGGGAGAGATGCAAACCGATCCTAATTTTGGCAATTATCTAGTTCGAAGCGATTCAGAAACCCAGCAAGATATTCTGATTTTATTGGATTTTGGTGCGGTTTATCGTTTTGATCCGTTAGTGTTGAAAGCTGGTCAAAATTTGATTCGCAATTTATTTACGCAGAATAAATCAGGGGTCATACAAGCATTATTCGAGTTACATTTTTTAAATGATCAGTCACCTGAAGCAGTAGTGGCTGATTTATATCAATTGATGAATATAGCGATGGAACCTTTTTGTGAAAATCACCCGTATGATTGGGCGGCGTCAAATCTAACGGCTCGAATGATTAACCAAGTGACGAAAAGCGCTTTTTCACAATATTTTAAGGTTCCTCCCAAAGATCTATTATTTGTGAGTCGCAAAATTATGGGGGCGTTTAGTTTATTGGCAACCTTGGGCGCACATATTAATGGTTATGTTTTATTGAGTGGGTATTTAGATGAGGAAAGTGCAGTCACTTTGCCATAAAACGGATTGGACGCATACCAACTATACTGTTGCCTACGCCCATTTTTTTTATTTAGTAACTGCTGGCAATTCTAGAAGAGTATGCGAGCAAGGTGCCAGTGCAAATGAATATTGCCAAGTTAAAAAGCAATCGCAAGCTAATGCAAGAATTCGATACGGTCGCGATTAGTCGTGCTTCGATATTGTCTTTAGTTTATTTAGCAGTCTATGCCTATTTGACGATTGTTGCCGACATTCTGCAAAATTATTTTAAATTTACCTTGTGTATGTTGTTCGGGCTATTAATTTTAACTGGATGGCGATTTTATATTTTGTTAAGAATCGCTAATTTTTATGCATCGGGGCTTTATCGTTGGCGCCGCATTTTTTTTTTAATGGGCGTTATTCATGTCAGTTTATTTAGTGGGTTAATTTTTTTTGGTGTTCTCCAGTTAGGTGAAAGTTTTTATAGCTGGTGCTTATTAGTTTGGGTGATGGGTATTGGTTTACTGCAAGGGCGAATTTGGGTAGCGCATGTGCAGCTTAATATTTTACAGCAGTCTTTATTATTGATTCCACTGCTGGTGGTATTCGTGAGCATTGCTTCACCTTCTAGCTTGATGGCCGCAGGTACTTTGGGCTTATTCTATCTATGGCTAATTAAAACTGCTGAGCGAGATCACGCTAATTTTTGGCAGCAACAATTACAGTCATGGATCATACAGGAAAGGCAGCGAAATTTAGAGATCGCGGAAGTTAAGCTGGCGCGTCTTTGTGATGGTCGACAAGATTTTTTAACTGATCTGTCTCATGAAGTGCGTACGCCTATGACCAGCGTATTGGGTATGATGACTTTGTTGTCTGATATGGGGCTGAATGAACATCAACAAGAAACTTTACATGTGGCCCAGCGTGCCGGTGAATCATTATTAACATTAATCGATGATATTATTGATTTTTCACGTATTGCTTCTGGCGCTATTGTATTGGAATCAAGTGTTTTTAATCTGCGTAAATGTGTTGATGATGCCTTAGAAACACTCGGACCCTTGGCTCATGCAAAGCGCTTAGAGCTATGTTGCTTATTTGATAAAAGTGTCCCTATGCGTGTGCGTGGTGATAGTCAACGCATTCGGCAAATTTTATTAAATTTAATCAGCCCTGTGATTAAGTTTAGTGAGGATGGCGAAATCATTATTAAAGTTCATATGCAATTAATCTCTGCTTCAGAAGGTTTGTTGCGAGTTGATATTGTTGATCAGGGAAAATGTATTGGAAATGATGAAGAAAGGCGGCAGCTGTTGTTCCAAGCGTTTCATAAAGCAGATGTAGCCAGTGGTCGTTCAACCGGGGCAAGTTTAGGTTTGGCAATTTGTAATGGACTTGCTGAGGCAATGCATGGTCAGATTGGTTTAATAAGTGAATCGGAAAAATGCAGTGTGGTATGGTTTACCGCGAATCTTTATTTATCCACGCAGCAAACTCAGGTCTGTCAATATCAAGATCTCGTCGGTAAACGCGTACTGATTTATGGTGCGCCCCCTGGCATAACGCAAATGCTAGAGCTGGAGTTGAATTATTGGCAGATGCCAGTTGATGCGATATCGGCAGATTACGATCAAGCCTTACAGGCGCTACGTAATGCTGCTCGCTCGAAAAATGCTTATGATTTGTTGATTATCAACATGGGTTATGTCTATCAAGAGGCGTTAAAATTATCAACAATTGTTGCTGAAGATCCCGCTTTAATATCATGCAAACAAATTTTTCTGGTCGCTTTGGATCAACGTAACTCACTGGATCATGTCAAGCTCAATCAATCAGCCAGTACGCTATCAATGATTGTAAAACCCATTAAACAGATAGATTTGCAAAGAGTGTTAAATGAGATATTTGATCTAAAACACAAGGCAGATACGCCGATATTTTTGCCGCAGGCAAATGTCCAACAACAAAATAATTTTAAAATATTATTGGTAGAGGATAATGATGTTAATCAAATGGTAGAAAAAGGCATGTTAAATCGATTGGGTTTTGCTGCAAAAATTGCCAGTGATGGTTGTCAGGCTATTGATATGCTGCATCAGGAACATTTTGATTTGGTATTAATGGATTGTCAGATGCCAAACATGGATGGTTATCAAGCAACCTCACGTATTCGCCAGCAAGAGTCTATTTATGCGGAGCATATTCCGATTATTGCAATGACCGCTAATGCAGTGGATGGAGAAGAAACTCGTTGCTTAGCGGTTGGTATGGATGATGTCTTATTTAAGCCTGTTAATTTGTCAGATTTAGAGAGTAAACTCCGCTATTGGTTATCACAAAGCAAAACAGGCGTTGATATGTCAATCCAGCCCTTGACGAATCAACCTACCTTGCACTAAGTTGCTATTTTTTTAGTTGCATTTAACAAATTGTATTGTTGAAGGGATTAAATTATTTATGTCAGCAGAGTTCAATCAAGTCGCAACGCCGGATTTAGATGATCGCTATAATAATGACCCTGCTAATGCTGACTTACCCCTTCAAGTTCTGGATCCGGTTTTCCGCTCCTTTGGTGGACGAAAAAATTTCTGCGGCGAAATAACCACTGTCATGTGTTATGAAGATAATTCACTGGTGAAGTCACAGTTGGCTGAGCCTGGTGCGGGTCGTGTATTGGTGGTTGATGGAGGGGGCTCTTTGCGATGCGCCCTGTTGGGCGATAAAATTGCTTCAGATGCTATGAGAAATAATTGGTCTGGCATTATTGTTTTTGGCTGCATTAGAGATGTCGATGAGCTTTGCAAAATGGATTTAGGTGTTCAGGCATTAGCTGCTCATCCACGTAAAAGCGTTCGCCAAGGAAGGGGGGTGTTAAATGTGAGGTTACAGTTTGCAAGTAGCGTTATTTACCCGCAATATTTTGCATATGCTGATTTAAATGGCATCTTGATTAGCCCGGTTTGTCTGCACTAACTCGATATTATAAATAACGGCCTTAAATTCTGTTCATAAAACTTAGAAATCAAGGCCGTAAAGCACGTGACCAGAGGGATTTTTGAAGTGTATTTTATGATTTTATAGGCTATTTTTACCTCTGATAGTTGCAGAGTTTACCGGCAGTTGTAGCCTATCAATAGCCAGATTCTGTTAAAAAATTGCATTTTTATGTAAGTCATTTTTTTGGTGGTAATGATTTAAATAGTGATATTTTGGTTCGGGCTAACTAGCTTGAAATAGAATTGTTTGAATGCAGTCCGCACTCTTTTTGGGTTGCTTCTTCCCACCACCAGCGGCCTTCACGTTCATGCTGAGTAGGTAAAACCCTTCGCGTGCAGGGCTCGCAGCCGATAGAGACAAATCCACGTTCATGCAGCTTGTTATACGGAATTTCAAAAGCACGAATGTACTCCCAAACTTGAGCTGAGCTCCAGTTGGCCAACGGGTTAAACTTTACCAGCGTTTTTTCTGCCGAAGAAAAAGCCATATCCCTTTGAACAATAGGAACCTCGTTACGAGTATTAGGGCTCTGATCACGTCGCTGGCCAGTAATCCATGCGTCTAGCAGCGACAGATGACGTTTTAGGGGCTCAACTTTTCGAATATTGCAACACTGTTGATGGCCATCTTGATAAAAGCTGAATAAGCCTTTTTCCTGCACTAAATTTTGTACTGCGTAGGCATCAGGAAATAGCACTTTCAATTGAATAGGGTAACGCTCTCTAATCTGATTAATGAATTGATAAGTTTCCGGATGCAGTCTGCCGGTGTCCAACGAAAACACTTGAATGGGATGTTGCTTTGCCAATTCAAGCTGACAGGCCATATGAATGAGGACAACATCTTCTGCTCCACTAAAAGAAATACTAATACGTGAAAACTGCTTAATTGCATGCTCAATAATTTGTTTGGGGTGCTGGTTGTGTAAAGTGGTTTGCCAAGATTGTAGGTCGGTGTCATCAAACATGAGGAGTGGTCCTTAACTGTTGCGGAATTTTTCAAGGCATTATATGTGAAATTCTTAAGCAAAACATCTTAACTAAAAGTGCTTCAAAAGCGCTGGCTTCGATGCTTCGAATAAGGTTAAATATCATCACTATGTTGTCACAAAGCAATGTCGTTATGAAAATGGTGTGTTTGGATCTTGAAGGTGTATTGGTTCCTGAAATTTGGATTAATGTTGCGCAATCCACCGGTATTGAAGCTTTAAATAAAACAACGCGGGATATGGCTGACTATGACCAATTGATGCGTTATCGTTTAGCAATTCTCGATCAGTATCATTTGTCCCTGTCTGATATCCAGGCGGTTATTGCCGAACTACGCCCTTTACCTGGCGCTGTAGATTTTTTGGATGAGTTGCGCTCTCAGTTTCAAGTTAGTATTTTATCCGATACATTTTATGAGTTTGCGCAACCTTTAATGAAGCAGCTTGGTTGGCCGCTGTTACTTTGTCATCGGTTACAGGTTGATGAGCATGATCGCATCTTGGGTTATCAGTTGCGGCAGGCAAATCCAAAGCGTCAAGCCGTTTTAGCTTTTCAATCGCTTTATTATCAGGTACTAGCAGCTGGCGATTCTTATAATGATACGCAGATGTTAATGACTGCTGATGCAGGAGCCTTTATCCATGCGCCGGAGGCAATATCAGCGCAATTTCCTGCTCTTCCGAGTTTTCATTGTTACGCTGAGCTACTCAATTTTTTTAAGGCCCAATAATCAAATAGCACTGATCGAAGGAAATGCGAACTTGATCATTTTTTTAAAATTCAATTATTATACAATACCATATTTACAATTTGTAACATTTGTGATTTAAGATTGTCTGTGTTGAACCTTAATCGCACTGAGACTTTCCTGTATCAGGTATTGTCTTAACAGTTAATCACGAGTAGCTCGATGAGTGGCATTGATAGTGTAGGTGGACTTGGTGGTGGTGTATCTGTAATAAAGGTGCGCTCGTCTCAGCCAAGATCCTCTTCAGAAACACCACGCTTGGTTAGTCGCTTCCAAGGTCAAAAAGTGGTTGATGGTTTAACTTCTAGTTTGGATTTTTCTGGAATTGATGATCAATCTCCTCATGAATCATTATTAGAGCGCTATGGCCAGTCGTTATCAACATCTTTAGGTAAGGCTTCGGCAATTTTGGATTTGCAGGGTTTATTAAATCCTTTTGCCAATCTACCGGAAGCCCAGTCCAGTTCTCATCTTGCCAATTTGAAAGAAGCTAAATTCGATTTGTCCAGTGGCTTAGAACGCTATAGCGCTGAACAGGTGGCTGCGCTCATTGGGGAAGACAATACGATTGCAGACCTTCAGAAACAGCTGGGTATTTCGGCAGAGGAAGTTGGTCTGGCGCAGGAAGCTTTGCGTAATCTTGGATTTGATATCAATGGGCATCAGTTTTTACCCATCAATAAAGATTTTTTTGCTGGGGGAAAGCCCCTTAAACCTGAGCAAAGTAACTCTGATGAGTTCAGTAAGTTGTTAGAGGCGAGTAGTTTTAGCATGAGTTCTGAGGAAATGCAGGTTTTACAGCAATCACTTGCACCGCACCAAGCTGCTTTAACTGATCGCGATTGGGGCCACCTATTTGGTGGTGATCTGCGCATGTATCGCATTTATACGGATACCCTCGGCATAATGTACAATCATCCGATGTTGGTTGCACCTTATGGTATTACACCGGCCAGACAAAAAAGCGGTGAAATTATTTTTCGTGCTCCTTTGTTAGGAAATCAAAACTTACAAGGCCAATTAAGCATGGAGCGAATGACTGCACTTGGAGTTTTAGCAGCGTGGCGTTGGTTAAGCAATTGGAGCAAAGAACGCTTCGGCGAGCAATCAATTGATATGTATGGGATGGAAATCGAAGTAATACCAATCGCTGAAATTCATAGTGACTTTAGTGCGGTTGCTCAACAACCCTCAATGCAACGTATTGAGGAAATGTTACGACATATGCGTAATTTTGGTAAAGATACTTTGAAAATGGATACTTTAATTTATGATAGTCGTGGCAATCTTGTTGCTATTGTTCGCACGAAGTTCGGTGTTTTTTCTCGCAATAAGAGCAGGCGACGAGCTTTACATGCTGCGTCACTGACCTAATTTTTCTTTAATCGTTGGCCTATAAGTGATAGCAAAACGTTGCCCAGCTTGGCGCTATTATGTATTGAAATTTCAACTGTGTGGTTACATGCTATTCTGCTGCCTGAAGTTCAACTTTTTTAAGAAGTTGCACTTTCTTAAAATGAAGCAAATCGCCGGCTTGTTATTTCTCTTCTTGCTGTCTGGATGTCGAGTGCCAACCATGCATGCTGTGGAAGGGTTGGCCCAGGGTACAATCTATCATATTAGCTACTGGTCAAATACAACCATTGAGCCATCTCAATTACAAATTCAAATTCAGCAAGAATTAGATCGCATTGATCTGGTGATTTCTAACTATCGACCCGATTCTGTGCTGGAAAAATTTAATGCTCAGCAAATCACAGACGCACAAAATGTTGGTGCAGAGATTGTTGATTTATTTGATTATGCTCGTAGTGTAAGTCTTGCTACACAAGGTTGTTATGACGTAACGGTTAAACCAGCTTGGGATTTATGGGGCTTTAAAGGCGAGCAACTAACTATTCCCGATGCACTCAATTTGCAATCTGCAATGGCGAGAGTTGGCATAGCAAAAATCGAACGTATAGATGTTACGCATTTACGTAAATTGCAGCCAGATGTTCAAATTGATTTTTCTTCTATTGGTCAGGGTTATAGCGTGGCTCGTGTTGCTGCTGTGCTCGAACGTCACCAGATCAACAATTATTTAGTGGAAATCGGCGGAGAAATTCAAGTAAGGGGGACCAGGGCCGACCGATCGGCTTGGCATGTCGCGATTGAAAAACCATTAAGTGGTGAACGTGTTTTGTCTGAGGTGGTTGCGGTGCAGCGTCCAGGCGCTTTTTCAATCATAACTTCAGGTACCTATAGGCATTATTTTGATGATCATGGCAAACGTTATAGTCATATCCTCGATGCACGTACCGGCAAACCGATTGAACATGGAACAGTATTGGTAACTGTGTTGGATAAGGATGCTAAAGTTGCAGGTACATGGGCAACTGCGTTGCTATGTCTGGGTATAGATGAAGGGTTAAAAGTGGCGAATACGAATCAGATAGCGGCTGTTTTTATTGATCAACGGGGGGATAGCTTTGTGCGCAATGAGAGTGCAATGGTCACTCGTTTGCATGGGGTTGAATTCTATCAGTGATGTAGGTGGAAAATTCCCGGTGAAATTTATAACGCGGTCGCCAATAATTGCTTCGTGTAATCGGACTGGGGATGATTAAAAATTTCAGCAACAGGCCCTTGTTCGACTACTTTGCCGTTTTGCATTACCAGCACATGATGGCTTAACGCACGAATCACCGTTAAATCATGGCTAATAAAAATATAGCTTAACTGGTATTGCTGTTGCAGTTGTTGGAGTAGTAATAGCACCTGCGCTTGTACCGAGTGATCTAGCGCAGAAGTGGGTTCATCCAAAATCAAAATTTGGGGTTTTAAAATCAGTGCACGCGCAATGCTGATGCGTTGACGTTGACCGCCAGAAAATTCATGTGGAAAACGAAATCGTGTGTCGGGATCTAGCCCGACTTCTTGCATCACGGCGATGACTTGTTGATCGACCTGTGCTTTGGTTAATGGTTTTTGATGAATCAACAAACCTTCGGCAATTATTTGATGGACATTTAATCGTGGACTTAAGCTGGCAAAAGGATCTTGAAACACAATTTGAATTTGTGGGCGCAAATTGCGCCATTGTATTTTTGAGCAATTCAATAAATTTTTCTGTTGGAATAGCGCCTCGCCGCTTGCCGAAGTAAGCCCTAACAATGCCAAGGCGAGTGTACTTTTTCCGCTGCCGCTTTCGCCCACTATGCCCAGGGTCTCCCCTTGTTTTAAGCTGAAGCTGACATCATTGACAGCCACAAAATACGAGTGGATGCGTTGCAGTAAACCTTGACGTATCGGGAATTGCACCGTGATGTGGGTCGCTTGCAAGCAGATTGCTGCTTGCTTATTAGTGGCCGGTACAGCTTGCGTCGGTAAGGTATTTAACAGCATTTGTGTGTATTCATGTTGTGGTGCAGCAAATAGCTTAGCTGTTGTTTGTGTTTCGATGGTTCGTCCTTGATGCATCACCATCACGTCATCGGCAAATGATTTGACTAGCCGTAAATTGTGGCTAATAAATAAAATCGCCATTCCCATTTCGCGCTGGAGTTGTTTTAATAATGCGAGAATTTGAGCTTGGATGGTGACATCTAAGGCTGTGGTTGGTTCGTCGGCAATTAATAATTGCGGTCGATTGGCTAAGGCCATCGCTATCATCACGCGTTGGCGTTGGCCGCCAGAGAGTTGATGGGGATAAAGATTATATTTAGCCGTTGCATCAGGTATCCCAACACGGAGCAACCATTCTAGCGTGAGTTGGCGACTGTCTTGTAAGTTGTTTTTTTTAGGATTTTTTTGAGTGAGGGCTTGATGCTGAAGAATATTTTCCCGAATCTGCTCGCCAATACGATGCAAGGGATTGAGTGCCAACATGGGCTCTTGGAAAATCATGCCGATCTGCCGACCGCGTAAATCTTGCCATTGTGTTGGGGATAATGTTAATAAATCTTGACCGGCAAAGCGTATGCTGTCTGCTTGATAGCGCGTATTGGCGGGTAACAGTTTGAGTAAACTTAACGCCGTTACTGACTTACCCGAACCGCTTTCGCCAACGAGCGCCAACGTTTGATTTTCATATAAATCAAAGCTGACATCATGCAGAATTTTGTTAGCGTTAGAGTCGTTTTTGCCTAATTGGAGGGAAAGGTGTTCAACTTTGAGCAGGGGATTATTCATTAGCGATGCATCCTGGAATCAAAAGCATCGCGTGCAGCTTCACCAATAAAAACCAATAAGCTTAAGAGCAGCGCTAAAGTAATAAATGCCGTCACGCCTAACCAAGGGGCGTGCAAATTGGTTTTACCTTGCGAGAGTAATTCACCCAGAGAAGGTGAACCGGGCGGCAACCCAAAACCTAGGAAATCTAAAGAAGTTAGGGTGGCAATTGAGGAATTTAAAATAAAGGGCAAATAAGTTAAGGTCGAGACCATAGCGTTGGGCAAGATATGTTTAACCATAATATGACTGTCGCTGGCACCCAATGTTTTCGCAGCACGCACGTAATCTAAGTTTCGGCCACGTAAAAATTCTGCACGTACCACATCGACCAGATGGGTCCAACTAAACAGCAGCATGATCAATAATAACCAGATAAAGTTGGGCTGTACGATGCTGGATAAAATAATCAAAATAAATAGCACCGGCAAGCTGCTCCAAATTTCAATAAAACGTTGCAAACACAAGTCCAGTAAGCCACCGTAATAACCTTGAATGCCTCCCAGGGCTATGCCAATGAGGCTGCTGAACAGGGTTAATAACAAACCAAACCATACCGAAATGCGAAAACCATACAGCACGCGTGCCAACACATCTCGGCCTTGATCATCGGTGCCTAACCAATTGATGCGATCGGGCGGAGAGGGCGCGGGATGTTGCAGTTCATAGTTAATGGTGTCGTAATGAAAAGGAATCGGTGGCCACAATATCCAGCCTTTAGCCTTAATTAAGTCTTGGACATAGTTGTCGCGAAAATCGGCGGTGGTTTCAAAGTTGCCACCAAAGCGTGTTTCGGGATAATCAATCCATACCGGGAAAAAAAACTGTTGTTCAAAACGAATCAACAGGGGTTGGTCGTTAGCAATGAGTTCATTGCCTAAGGTCAGTATGACTAAACTTAAAAAAATCCAGAGTGACCAATAACCGCGACGATTACTTTTAAAAAGCAACCAGCGTCTGCGCATCAAGGGTGTTATCCAGCGGCTAACCATGTCAACGGCGGGCCTCAAAGCTGATGCGCGGATCCACCCAGGTATAACTCAGATCGCTGAGTAACTTTAGTAATAAGCCCATTAACGAAAATAAATACAAGCTGGCAAATACCACAGGATAGTCACGATTAATGATGGATTCAAAACCCAGTAAACCTAAGCCATCCAATGAGAAAATAAACTCAATCAGTAATGAACTGGTAAAAAACATCGCGATAAATGCGGAAGGGAATCCGGCAATAATAATCAGCATGGCGTTACGAAATACATGATGATACAAAACGCGTGTTTCACTGAGACCTTTGGCGCGTGCGGTGATGACATACTGTTTATGAATTTCATCTAAAAAAGAATTTTTAGTGAGTAGTGTTAATGTTGCGAAACCACCGATGACGGTGGCGACTGTTGGCAAGGTAATGTGCCATAAGTAATCCGTGATTTTACCGAGCAGGCTCAACTCGGCAAAATTATCCGAGGTCAACCCCCTCAAGGGAAACCAACTCCAATAGGATCCGCCAGCAAATAACACCACCAATAGCACCGCAAATAAAAAGCCTGGAATCGCATAGCCAATTATAATCGCGACACTGCTAGCAACATCAAAGCGTGAGCCATGCCGTAAAGCTTTTTGAATGCCCAGCGGAATCGAGATAAGATAAATCAGCAGGGTGCTCCACAAACCTAAGGATAATGACACAGGAATTTTTTCTAGAATCAAATCCAGTACCGGGCGACCACGAAAATAACTGCTGCCAAAGTCGAAGCGCAGGTAGCTGCCGAGCATCATTAAAAATCGTTGATAAGCGGGTTTATCAAAACCATACATGCTTTCAATACGCGCAATTACCTCAGGTGGCAAGCCTCGTGCACCACGATAAAGACTTTGGCCGGAAGATGAGCCAGTGGTTGCGGTGCCTCCTGTATCACTGGCAAAATCAGCGCCGGTTGAACCAAAACCATGCGCACTCTTGATGCCTTGCAACTGCGCAATCATTTGTTCCACTGGGCCGCCGGGCGCAGTTTGAATAATAATAAAATTGATTAGCAAAATACCGAGTAACGTGGGTAGTATCAGCAACAAGCGCCGAACAATATAGTGGGCCATATATTATTCTGCGGTTGGTTGATTGTTATCATCTTTCTGGTTATCCCACCAAGTCATTACGCCTAAATCATAAGGCGGCGTTATCGTTGGGCGTTGTAGTTGTTTCCAATAAGCAACGCGCCAACTGGAGATTGACCAGTTGGGTACCAGGTAATAATTCCACTGTAATACGCGATCAAGCGCTCGCGTGTGTGTTACCAGTGCTTCATGATCAGGGGCATGGATCAGTTGTTCGACTAATGCATCCACTACTGGATTGCTAATACCAATTAAGTTGCGTGAATCTGGTGCTTTTGCGGCTGCACTGGTCCAGTACTCACGTTGCTCATTGCCGGGCGATAAGGATTGTCCGATGGTGTGCACGATCATGTCAAAATCAAAATTTCGTTGGCGCTCTACATATTGGGTAACATCAACGCTGCGTACGCTAACGGGTATGCCGAGCGTTTGTAAGTTTTTGATAAAGGGTAAGACGACGCGATCAAAGCCGCTGTTGGTTTGCAATAGAAACTCGAATTTTACTGGTTCATTGTTTAGAATGCCGGGTTTGTTTTTAGGGGTATAGAGCTGATTGTTACGAACTTCGTAACCGACTTTGTGTAACAACTGCATGGCTTCATTGAGTAGTTCGCGAGATTTTCCAGAGCCATCACTGTGTGGGGGTTGATAAATGGATTTAAATACAGCCTCTGGTAATTGATCTTTAAAAGGTAGCAGCAGTTCTAACTCTGCTTTGCTGGGTAATGCCGTAGCAGCCAGTTCGGTGTTTTGAAAATAACTAGAAGAACGTTGGTATTGGTCATAAAACAAATTTTTATTGATCCACTCAAAATCTAAAGCGTAACCGATGGCTTGGCGCAGTACTGCGTCTTGAAATAGCGGTTTACGCAAATTAAAAATAAAACCTTGCATGCCATTGGGCCGTTGATTGGGAATGGTTGCTTTAATAATTCGACCCTCTGTAATTGCTGGGTTTTGATATTGGGTTGCCCACAGTTTAGAGTTATTTTCTACCCTAAGATCTAAATCACCGCCTTTAAAGGCTTCAAGGGCAATGTCATTATCTAGGTAATACTCATAAATGACCTGCTCAAAATTATACAGACCCCGATTGATGGGTAAATCTTTTGCCCAATAATCCGATCGTCGTTGATAGACCACGCGTTTGCCACTATCAAAGCTGGCCAAGCGATAGGGGCCGCTACCAATGGGTTTGTCTAAGTTAACCGAACTGAAGCTACGTTTTTCCCAAATATGTTTGGGTAATACTGGCATTTGACCAATAATTAATGGCAATTCACGGTTATCACTTTTAACAAAGCTAAACTTCACACGCAGCGCATCCAGTGCTTCAACTTTCTCGACGCCAGCATAATAAAATTGATAAAAAGGTTGGCCTTGATGGGTGAGCAAATCAAAGGTGAAGACAACATCGGCTGCGGTAACAGGTTGGTTATCACTAAATCGTGCAGTTGGATTCAAATGAAAAATTACCCAGCTACGATCTTCTGCCATTTCAATGCCTTCAGCCAATAAACCATACTGGCTAAAAACTTCATCTAGCGTGCTATTAGTTAGAGTGTCGTAAATTAATTCTAAACCTTCTGCAGCTACGCCTTTGCTGATGAACTGATTGAAATTATCGAAATTTCCAATTGCGGCCAAGCGTAGTCGACCTTGTTTGGGCGCTAGTGGGTTAACATAGTTGACATGATCAAAGTTGGCGGGATATTTGACTTCGCCGTACTTGGCGATAGCATGTTGAATATTGGGGCTGTAAGCATTAGCGCCCGTAGTTTTGTCGCCGTCGGTATTTCGAGCAGTTTGGTTGTTTCTGACCACTGCATTGGTGGCCAATACGTCAGTAGCCAATACGTCAGTAGCCAATAGGTTGCCAGTTACGATACCGAATAGCAGTAGACTTAGCGAGAGGCTTCGAGCCAAATGGTTTGACCAGGATGAATAGAGCCTTTTTCGCTGAGCGCATTCCATTGTGCTAAATCCTTAACGTTGATGTTATGTCTTTTGGCGATGCCATATAAAGAGTCGCCAGATTGTACTCGATAATTTTTTATCGGTGTGGGTGATTTCGCAGATAGGTGGATGATTGACGTCTTCTTGGGTGTGAGTGGTGAAGCTTTGCTGAACACCGCTTTAGTTTTATGCTCTGTTTTTTTGTTTGCGGTGATGGAGTTGGGTTTACGAATAGCCAGCTCAGCCAATTTTTCGGTGAGGAGCGCTTTTTTTGTGAAGGGCACTACTAAACGATGGGGGCCGCTTGGATCACTGACGCTTTTTTTGAATCCGGGATTTAAGCGCGTTAACTCTTCTAGTGAGGTATCGAGCACCAACGAGGTGGTCGCTAAATCAATCTGATGATTAAGTTGTTGGACGACAAAGTAAGGGCGGTTTGGTATGAATATAAAACTCGCGTGATAATAAGCAGGATCTTGTAAGATTTGCGCTACAGCAATCATCTTAGGCACATATTGGGTGGTTTCTGCTGATAAACCAATCGACCAAAAATCATCACCTTTGCCTTGAGTTTTGTTGGCTTTTAATGCTCGGCCTACCGTACCTTCGCCGCCATTGTAGGCTGCTAACGCCAATTGCCAATCGCCAAATTGTTGATAGAGCTTTTGCAGATAATCTAAAGCTGCTTCGCTCGAAGCAATGACATCACGACGAGCGTCATACCAGTTGGTTTGTTTTAACCCAAATAATTTGCCGGTACTGGGAATGAATTGCCATAAGCCCGCAGCGCCTGATGGTGAGTAAGCTTGAGCATTGAAGGCGCTTTCAACAATCGGCAAATAGGCCAATTCTAAGGGCATGTCGCGCTGCTCGAGTTGTTCAACGATGTGATACAGATACGGTGTGCCACGTTCGAGGACCTTGTTTAGATAATCCTGATGTTGTAGATAAAATTCGCGCTGTTTACGTACGTCGGCGTGATTGGAGGATAGATCCATCGCATAGCCGGCGCGTATGCGCTCTAGCAAATCATCCTCCAATGTAAATTGTGGTTTTGTTTTATGCCCATGATCACGTTGTAAATTGGCCATGTTTTTAGGTGAGGCTAAAGCGGCTAGCTCACTAATGCTCGGTATGTGTAGTGCTGTTGTAGCTGTGGGTGAAATTGGCTGGATAGTGGTTGCGGTGCTTTTAGTACTTAAGCGAGTGCTGCTCGAGTCGGTGTCAGCTGATTTTGGCCCGGGGAGCGATTGACAGGCACCAAGTGCAATTAATGCTGCCAGCATCAAGAATCTAATAATGAAATCTACTGCTGTGTCGGTGTTTGGCCGGATTATGGAAAACAGGATTAAGCCCTCTATCTGACTAAATTTTCAACTGGCTAGCATATCAAACTCACGATATCCTACTTGAACTCTAGGTGGAAAAGCAAAAAGCTGGGTGCTGGCGTAACACTTTTTTACCGAAAAACATCTTTTTTGTGTCGCAAATAAACAAAAAGTTCCAATGGGTCTGTGATTGTTTTTTCAGATACCGCTGCTGCAGCCTGTTGCAATTGAGGGTCATGACAGCGCAAAAATGGATTGATTTGTCGCTCATGAAGCAGCTTTGTCGGTAACGTGGGTGTGTGCATGCTGGCAGCTAGCGCAGCTACTAGCAGGGGGTTGTTCGGTTCTAAACTTAGCGCAAAACGCAAGTTGCTTTGTGTGTATTCATGAGCTGCATAAATTTGTGTTTCATCGGGTAGAGATGCAATGCGTTGTAAGCTGCAAAATAGTTGCTCAATGGTGCCGCCTAATAAGCGTCCGCAACCTGCAGAAAATATAGTATCCCCGGAAAATAATCGCCGATCTTTAGGGCACCAAAAAGCAATGTGCTCAAGTGTGTGACCTGGGATGGCGAGTACCTGTAGATGGCGATCAAAGGCATGCAAATAATACTGGTCGCCTTCATTCACGACTTGAGTGATTTGCGCAATGCCAGCTGGGCCAATGACAGGTAATGTAAACTCCTGCAAGATTTCGCTAATTCCGCCGATATGATCGGTATGGCGATGGGTAATTAAAATGGCTAGAGGTTGTAAATTCTGCTGTTGTAAAAAAACGATTACGGGTGCAGCTTCGCCAGGATCGACGATATAAGCATTGCAATCGTTATGCAGTATCCATATGTAGTTATCTTTTAATGCAGGAATTGCTCTGACTTGATAACGGTTTTTCTGAGAGCACAATGGTTCATTGTTATGGTTGTCCAAAATTGATGGGCTTTTAGCGGGCATTGGCTTTTCTGGTAAAGTCGGCATAACGTCTCTAATATTGGTTGATATCGTAAAAAATGCGATGGTTGGGAAGAAAGCTTTGAAGAAAGTAAATGCAGTCATACTGGATTATCTGAGACAGGCTTAGCAATGACACGATCCGCACAATTGACGCTGTGGTTTTCAACGCAAGTGGGGCAGCGCTTATTGGCGGTGCAACGATCAGCATTGTCTGCAATGCTGCCGCGTTGCTTTGGGCATTATGCACTACAAGTGAGTCCCATGCCTTCGGCCATGTCGGTGTTCCCAGCGATTGCCAAGTGCTACATCTTGATTGAACAGTGCCAAGCAGCAAGCAATTTGCAGATGCCATTCAATACCATGACTGACGCCATTATGGTGGATATGCAAATCTTGCCGTTTGAATCTGCTTCTATTAACGCTATTTTGCTGCATCATACACTAGATGTGTATGAGCATCCGCATCAATTTTTGCGTGAAGTTGATCGTGTATTAGTTCCAGGTGGACGATTAATCTTGGTGGGTTTTAATCCTTGGAGCTTATGGGGGCTGGCAGGTCGCGCCTTGCAGATGGCCACGCCTTGGCTGCCCTTGTCTTGGAGGCAAATTTGTAGTCGGCATTTACCTTGGAATATGCGCTATTTAAGTGCGATGCGTCTTAAAGATTGGCTGCAACTCCTGAACTTTGAGGTAGATGATCATCAAATACTGATCTTAAATTCTTGGTTCATGACTTGGCCATTTAATCGATTATTTCGGCATTTGGGTGCAGTTTACGTGTTGTCTGGTGTTAAGCGTTCCAGTTGTTTAACGCCAATAAGATCCCGTTGGTCAGTGCCGGCCAACCGTTTTGGTGGGGTTTCTATACCATTAACACCGGCGATGCACTTCATTCTTAAGTCTAAGCATCCACATTAAGTTAGTCAGTAATAAAATGGTGCGCTGATAAATAGAGTCCTGAACAGGTTGGTGATTTAGGATATTGCAAGCAGGGCTCCCTAGCACTTTTTAACCAAATAGCGCCTTTTCACGAAAAGAGTCCTCAATAGAACAAGCCATCCTTCTACTTTTAAGGGATTTAAGCCGTTTTTCAGGAACTGGCAACTGCTTAAGCAAATTCATACAGAAGC
>JANNXD010000062.1:0-38400 GCA_031409375.1 Gammaproteobacteria bacterium
TGCACTTAACAGTATCGGTTCTATTACCTCAAATTGCTCTCGGCTTATATCGCTTGGGTAGCGCTTTTTCATCTCAATCTCCTTTTGAAATGTTATGCGCTCATTCTACAAATTTTTAAAAACTTTGAACAGGTTCTTAGAACTGCACCAGCGCGCGCCGTTTGATTTGCTGGTCAGTCAGTTTCATCAGCACTCGGCATTAAATTTTCACTCCATTGACTGGCATCTTTTACATCAAGTGCCGGTGACTACCTTGCTAGTACATCAAGCCCAATCCTTAACCAAAATGCAGGTGTTAATTGCACTGGACACCTATGACGCACAGCATCAAGCGCGCAATCTCGCAATCATGGCGCAAGCGAAAATGCTGCAAGACTTGTATCAAGCACAACTGACCTTGTGTCACGCGTATCCATCTTTGGCCGGCTATACCGGCCTCGGCATTGAACCTGACCCCCTGCTAACGCAAGCTGCACAAAACGCCATTGCCGATGCACATAAAGAAAGTTGTTTGGCATTTGCTGGCGCTCATGGCATCAATAAAGAATCCGTTGTTATCCGCGAAGGTAATGCCTACCAAGTGGTATCCGAACTTTTGGCAAACAACGATTTTGATTTATTGATGGTCGGCGGCCAAAATGGCAAAGGTTTACCCGGCGAGCTGTTTTACCATTCGTTTGAAGCACTCAATGACAAACGTCCGGTGAACTTGTGGGTGGAGAAGCTGTAGCTGTGAGTGCGTTTTTAGATGATCAGAACTTCCCGA
This sequence comes from Gammaproteobacteria bacterium, assembly GCA_031409375.1. Taxonomy (GTDB): domain Bacteria; phylum Pseudomonadota; class Gammaproteobacteria; order Pseudomonadales; family JANQJO01; genus JANNXD01. The sequence continues at coordinate 767 of JANNXD010000062.1, forward strand.
ACTTCTATACTAAAGTGGACCCCGAAGTCCAGACAAAAATCAAATAATTTAAGATAGAGCCTCACCGACTAGGCAGCTAAACGACGCTGCCTCGTTAGTTCCAGGTTTTTAGTGTTTTAAAAGCCTGAAAATCTTGCCTGTTGTGCTGTGCAACCCTGTGGGCAATACCCGAAGGGTTTGTCCACAAGTGCATAGCGGTTTTACGATGGCAACAGTAACTCGCTCGGCTGATCATTGCTGCTTTTACGTCTTGCATATTTATCCAAGATCATCGCACCGCCGCCTGTTGCTGTGTGATACACCAGGATTGGTGTCTGATCACCGATGTCGGTCTTGCAGAGTTGCTGCTTGAACCTTTCTCTTAACATCGTCGCGACAGGTTCCCGCAGTTCAACATAAGAGCCTGGAATAAGATCACGCCACCTCTATGCCGGACGCCGACTAGCCAGTAAACAGGTATCCGCTAGACTTATCCTGCAGCTACATCAACTCCGCAGTTTTGACGCCATCTAAGCATTTCGACACTTGAACGGTGATTCACTTGTGTTCATCTTCTTATTCCATACCTGATACATTCACTGCACCTTTTCCGTAACGCTCACAACAAAAGCTCTTAACTGATACCGCTTACGGTGGTTTGTAATCAACCCCTGTAGGTCGATTACGGGAGACCTACTCCCATCTCTTATGCCGCTTGCTGCGGCACACTGATACCGGTGCTCCATACTTGATTGGGGCCGGTGATCGGCAGCCCTCGCAGTAGGTACGGATAGATGTTGTGCTCAGGGTGACCTTTGCTGGTATTGGGGCCGGGCGCCATGCTTACCAATTCCAATTATTTGCGTGGGTTGTTGTGTTGATCTACGCTCCATCAACTATGCCAATAGATTGATCGTATAAGCAGTGCGTTAGAAGATTACAACAGGCTTAATTCAAAACACCAATATTTACTGCCGTTAGAGAAAGCGATATGGACGAACAGACTACATCTACAATAATCATCAGCGCGATAGGAGCAAGTTTTACACTGATAGTTTTTTGTGTAATGGCCCTACTACGCAGAGTCGTTCACACTAACGAAGTACATGTTGTGAGATCCAAACGCAAGACGGTTTCATATGGTACAGGGCAAACTAATAATAAAGATGCCGAAGGTTCCATCATCGTTGATCCAGGCACGGTTTACTATGCATGGCCAAGTTGGATTCCTGTTTTGGGTGTAGACGCAAGAACCTTTCCGAAATCAATCTTTGATGTCAGCCTAGAAGGATATGAAGCATACGATAAAGGGCGATTACCTTTCGAAGTTAATGTTCAGGCATTTTTTCGAATCGATGACTTTGATCGAGCAGCAGCACGCATAGAGTCAGCCGACGAGCTTAGAAATCAATTAAGCGGCGTCCTTCAAGGCGTTGTTCGAAGAATATTAGCCACTAACGAACTTGAAAGTATCATGCAGGATCGCTCTTCCCTTGGTGAACAGTTCACGAAGGAAATCGATTCACAGCTTGCCCAGTGGGGCGTTAAAACATCGAAAACCATTGAGTTCATGGATATTCGTGATACCCAAGCTTCTGAGGTTATTGCGAACATCATGGCAAAAGAGAAATCACGCATAGAAATGGAATCTCGCACCAAAGTTGCTGAAAACAGTCGAGCAGCGTTGACCGCTGAAATTGAAGCGCAGCAACAAGTTGATCTGCGCAAACAAGAGGCAGAGCAATTGGTGGGGGAAAGAACTGCATCTACCAAACGCGCTGTTGGTATTGCAGATGAACGAGCACAACAAGAGATTCAAGTTGAAGCCAAAACTACAGCAGAGCGAACTAAAGCTGTTCAGCAAATGAATGATGTCCGTGCCGCAGAAATCAAAAAAGACGTAGCCGTTGTTGATGCTGAAGGACAAAAACAGGTCGCTGTTGTGAAGGCAACCGCTGACAAGGCGGTTGCAGTTACCAAAGCTCAAGCTGACAAAGAGGTTGCCGTCACGAATGCCAATGCGGACAAAGACTCAACCATTCTCATTGCAGAAGGAAATTTGATCTCTCAGAAGAATCACGCCGAAGGCATTCAAGCTGTCGGTATTGCCCAAGGTATCGCCGATAAAGCTAAATTGATGGCCCCAGTCGATGCCCAAATAACACTTGCAGATAAAATCGGTGGCGATGACAAATATCAGGCTTATCTTGTTAGTGTTCGGAATCTTGAAGCCATCGAAAAAATTGGCATTGCAAATGCCCAAGCCCTGGAAAACGCAGAGATAAAAGTGATTGCCAATGGAGGAACTGTCACAGAGGGCATTGGCTCTATCGGAGAAATATTTTCCGCTAAAGGCGGTACAAAGCTTGGAGCCATGATCTCAGCGCTAAAAAACAATCCCGACATTGCCTCGATGGCCGAGAAGATTTAGGAGGCATTAGAAATGCTGTGTAAATCCACTAACACCAGGGGATCAAGTTTAATGCTTAACGCTGGGTTTGATTGAATCACCCAATGAAGACACAAACAAATAACAACTAAATTCTCCTGTCGGATAAAAACTGTTTCATCCGTCCATATGACGCCTGGAGAACAGGCTGTAACTGCTGATACTGCTGCATAAGATCGCCGCGCAGTATCTGTAATTGTGCGATACCCGCACGTAATTCGGCCTGCAACTGGGTACGCTTGAATGCAAAACGTTGCTTTAATACCAAAATATCTTGGGGATCCACGCCCTGCTTTGGATCAAATACAAACCAAGCCTGCAAACGCTGACGCCAATCGAGTAACTCATAACTAACTTTAGTACTAAAGCTCGGAATGTATCGCACACGTTCCAATTCCACATCGGCAGCCGTTTCAACGCCAAAGGACAATAGCATCGCGCGACGCGTGACACCAATTGCCGGAATGGTGGTATCGCTCACCAAAAATCTATCCAAAAATTTTTGCAATTGACGCTGACGAAGCTGATCTTTTAATGCTTGCTGCGCACGCAAAAACTGCTCAGCTAATGATTCATACTCAGCGCGAGCCTGACGTAAGCGTTGCCGCAACATAAAAAACGCGTGCTGTTGCGACAAACCCTGCAACTTATCTTGCCACTGCTGATACTCGCGCTGCGCATGTTGCGCCATTTTTTGGCGCCGCTGCTGTTCAGCCGACAAATCTACGTTCGGCAAAAAAAGGGCGCTGACAAAAAAAATCAGTAATTCAATTTGCCATGGCCAGAGATAAAATCCGTCCCAAACCATCACGCAGATGCTGAGCTTGCTTAAGCGATAAATCCATTGTGATTGACGCATTCTCGGGGGTATCGCTAAGGGTTGCACTTTGATTTCAGTCACAATAGGCAGCGGCGGATCGGTGACCGCCATAATCTGCGACCACACAGCGGCCAAATCAAAATCTCCCTCCACTGATTCATTCAGTAGGGATAAAAAGAAATACACGCCTGCACGATCCTGATGTTCACACCAAGGACACAGCGATAAACCACGCCAATACGTATGCAGGCTGGCTTGAGAACACCGCTGCAAGTCTGACTGACACAAACTTAAAGCTTCCATCCACTGCCGTGGCAAAGGGCGAACCATTTGATCTGGGCTCTCAGTGACCACAAACGCCTGCGAAAATAATTGACGCAAAATCGGGGGCAAAATCGCAGGCGAAATACTGTTCGGTGGCGGATGCAAGCCACGCCGTGCTGCGTCATCGGCAAAAGCATAGGCGTTTTCAGCAATCGATTGTTCTAAGCTGCGATCACTATGATCGGCACGTACACCAGCGTAAGGGTGCCGCCCCATCAACAGCAAATGAAAAATCAACATCGCCAAACCAAAGCAATCTTGATTAATGTCACGAATTAATCCACGAAACGATGCCTCATGCTGTAATTCTGGTGGCATAAAATGCGGCACCCCAACGTCACAGCCAAAAACCTGTTGATCGTGACTAATCTGAAAAGAATCACAATCAATCAATCGGATCAGCCCCTTGCCATCCACATAAACCAGATTGGGATTCACATCGCCAATGACATGATGATGTGCATGAATGACGTCAAACACGCTCGCGATATTACGCGCCACATGCAGCAAAAAAGCCCAACTTTTATCCGGAAATTTTTGTTTGCGCTGAGCAGGACTATAGAGATGATGTAGCGGCTCATATGCACTGAGTTTGGGCATGATCAAGCCACATACGTCATCGCTGCCCCGAAATACCAAGGCAACCGGCCAAGCCGCCACTTTTAATAAGGCGGGTGTGGAGACTCCGACAAGTGCTTTGAGTTTTTGTTGTTTAGCAATGGGCAAGGGCTCATGATAAATTTTCACTGCCGCATTTAAACTCGGCAATTCATAGACGGCGCCTTCTCCGCCACTGCCCAATTTTTTACCCAGCGTCAGCGTCTGTCCAGAAGCGTCCGTGAATTCCGACAGGGTGCTCATGGGATTGCCCGCATGATCTTATTCAACACCAACCGATTCAATATCCACCGATAAGCGAGTCGCCAGCACCAGGGTTTTATCATCATCGGTGCGGTCATTCACACTGGCACTGTGCAAAAAACTTTCGAGCTGTTGATGCAGCAAGGGCAAGTGCTGCCGACGCCGTAATTGCTGCCACATGGGCGCAAAAAATTCATGATGCGGGGTTTTCTGCGAATAATTTAATGCTAAACGCTGCAAGCCATCACTGAGCATGGCGATTTCCGTGATACTGACCGTCACCTTACATAACTGTAGATTCGCGAGCGCTGTATCATCGGTGAGGAAATGCGTCATATTGGCATAAGTCCCTTGCTCTGGCCAAAATACCACACCTTGGGTAGATCCATTACTCACCACCATGGCACCATCACCAATCTGGGCAAACCAAGCTTGGTTTTGGCTGATGACAGCGAGCAATAGGGTACAAGCATAATCACGCGGACTCAAACCCTTTTGCTCAGCAAAGCAACATAAAGCTTGCCTTAACTGCTCAACACAATGAGACAACTGCTCCAGCGTCATATCACCCTGTGCAATCGAGTGGATATAGGTTGGTAAATGCTCAATCACATAATTTGCACCTTCACCGCCATGAGTGGCGCTACCCGCCCCATCACTGACAATACCAATCCAATAATGCTGATCGGCTTGCACATGACACGCGTCTTGACATGATTGCTGATTGTCAGCGTGCGAGCTCCCTACCACCGAAGCGAACAAACTTCTCCACTTGAGCATCAGTTATAACTCAGCCCAACCCTGCGGGGCATCCAGCGGCACCGCCGTACCTGGAACCGAGCGCGACACGGATTTCATCGAGTTCGACAACCACTGAAATAACTCACGAAATTTTAGGCCATCCAACTTCAGTGGTTCACGTACGGCTAACTGTTTTAGAATCGTCATATTTGCGTTAGCGACACCAACAGCAAAGAAAGCAAAGGCTTTACTGGTTTCGCCTTCGCGAATTGCATTCGCGGCGGACTGCCACTCATCCGTTGGTGCACCATCGGTAATTAAAAAAATCCAGGGCCGATAAAAGGCAATGCCATTGCTACGATACATTTCTTTGCGCAACCGCACTTTATCTAGGGCATCTAAAATGGCCGCGCCCATAGGGGTATCGCCTTGCGCGGCTAACGATGGCGGCTGAAAATTTGGTGCAGTATGGAAATCATTCACCATGGTCACCGGGCCAAAACTGATCAGCGCAACTTCTATGCGCTTCATCGCCAAAGAATCGGTCAACAGCTCTTCTTTAAAAGCCTGTAATCCTGCATTCAAGGCGGCAATCGGCGCCCCTTGCATGGATGCCGACGTGTCCAGCAATAAGATGCACGGGCAACGAGGTTCAGGGTTATCTGCAAAGCTATCCGTACCAAAAAAACTATCCGTACCGAATGGGGTTTGTTCATCAAAGGTCATATCCACCATCGCGTGCGGCCTCCACAGAGCAATTCTGTACGAGCATACGGAAATATTGTGTGAAGTTAAAGTGTAAATGCGTTAGCGACTTACAATCCAACCTGCTAGCCAACCTTTTACAAAAAAGCTGCTATCAACTCATCCACACAATCCACACGCTCTGCAGCACTTAATGCCAAAGCATGCGACAGCGCTCGCCACTCACGACGGTTTAACATCATCAACTTACTCGCAGGCAAGTCACGTTTTTGTGCTTGCTGAGCGTTGAAGCTTTTCCATGGTCTATTACCAGCAATTAACTCATAAATAACACAAGCAAAAGCAAAAACATCATCTTGCCTTGTTAATGGATTACCATTTAATCGCTCAGGACTGACATAAGCAGGCGTAATACCGGCGCGAAAATCGATACGGTTTTTTTTCGTCGATGTTGATAATTCACCATAGACACCATCGAGCAAGCAAGCCAAACCAAAATCGATCAACTTGAGCTGACAATCACCATGGATCAGCAGATTACTGGGTTTTAAATCGCCATGAACTATTTGCTGACGATGTAAATATTGTAACGCTCCACCTAACTGACGAATAAAAACCCGAACCAAATCTAATGGAAAACCGACAGAGTGATGCTGTTTTAATAGGTCATCCATGCCTTTACCTGGCACGTATTCGAGCACGATATAAGCGATGTCTTCATAGGATGGTAAATGTGAAACATGAAAACCGTAACTACGAACAATATTCGGATGTCGCAAGGTCTGTAACAATTCATTTTCCCAAATAAAAGCCGAAAACAGCGCAGGACTACTAAGAAACTTAGGTTTTAAACACTTTAATGCCACCCGAACATTCGGCTTAATTAGAAACATAGCATCTGCTGATATTGTTTTGGCCAAATAAACCTCACAAATACCGCCACGACCCAACTTAGCTTGAATTTGAAAGCATTGATCAATGCAGGTACCTTGGGTTAAAAACGGCATAGTACAACAATAACATCCTAATCAAAGCCTGCTTGACGCTTATCACCTATCGCTGCATCACAACCATGACTATGCGTAAAAATTCTGAATTAAGCGAGAGCATTCTGTGCAAATGCTTTTTTATCTGGCGGCAACAAGCTACGCGTTAAACTCCAGTGCAAATCGCCTACATTATAGTGTTCGCTTTTACGAAAGCGCAGTAATGGCAATTGGATACTCATAAAAACACTGTCGATTAATGCTGCATTAGGATCAGGCTTAATCGGATCAAGTAAAGTAATCACCGCTAAAATACGCGAGGTTCGTCGATCACATAAGATAAAATCGACTTGTTGTCCGGCAATTTGCTGAAAAGCCGACATTTTGGTTTTTAATGACAATCCTTTGCTAATCTGCACAATATTAGCAATGCTCACTTTCCCTAGAATCAAATACTCATTGCCGACAGCACGCATCAATGCCGCCAAAAACTTACGTTCTTCATTGGAATAAAAGTGTGACTTTGGCGCATAAGGTAAATCAGAGCGCATGCGCTGACGTGGGTCAATGCGTAATATCAACAAGGTTCCAGCCAAGAGCACAAACACAATAATTCCCCAGATGGGTAATGGCATTATCGACAACAACATACAACACCTCACTTTACAGCCCAATTTAAACCTTGCAACAGAATGCTGACTCAATAACCAGACAGAAAGCCGTCTTAATTAATGGCGCGAGCTTAGCTCAGCAAGTGTTGTACCAGTATTAGCTTTCATCGTTTTTTACGGGATGCTCGCTTTTTTCTAAATTTTGCCAACTGCATCTTCAATAATTAAAAATTATCGTGTAACCGATTGGCGAGATATAACATCCTAATCTAGCCTTCTTTCGGTTTGTCAGAACCAACCTACCAAGGATGAGCTTAACGTGCTTAAGGAAGACCAACTGTATCATCGATTACTGGCTACCACGGGATACTTAAAACACGGGGCATGGGTTGTTTTTTTGATCAGTGGCACACTCTTACTTGATCTTTACCGATGGCATGCATTCACCTCTCTACTGATAACGATTTTGCAATGCCTATTATTTGGCTTGCTCGGCATCGCGCTAATTCAACAGAAACGTCATTTTATGGCAATTCGTATCTGGCAAAACCTCGAACCACTTCGTCAAGAAAAAATACAAGCGCAAATTCAAGAAACGGTTTCATCTCGCATTAACGAACTCAAAAAAATGACGCACGCCGCCTTAAAGTCAGCAGCAACCTCCAATCAAAACTTTCAAGCAGCTCAGCGTGCCACGCGCCATAAAAGTGAATTTCTGGCAACCATGAGCCATGAAATACGTACACCGATGAATGGCGTTTTGGGGATGACTGAGTTATTACGCGACACCGAGCTTACGCCGCAACAACAACACTATTTGGATACCATCTGTACTTCTGGTATGACACTACTGACCATTATTGATGATCTACTGGACTACTCAAAACTCGAAGCAGGTAAACTGTCGATTGAAAATATTGCCTTTAATTTGCATCGATTAATTGATCAATGTGGTGATATGTTCGCCTTAAACTCCGCTAAAAAACAGCTCCCTTTATTAATTTTTGCACCCACCAATATTCCAGAAACCTTGTATGGCGACCCCACTCGAATTCGTCAAATTCTTGTCAACCTATTAGGCAATGCTTTTAAGTTCACTGAGAAAGGGGCCATTCATCTCTATGTGACAATCGAACCCTCTGTGTCTGATCCAGCTGACGATCAAGCTGACCACCTATCCGATATTCAAACAGGTTATCCGTCAAACAACCATATAGAACAGCAATTTTTCAACATCACCTTTAGCATTCGCGATACGGGCATCGGAATGACGGCACAGCAAATTGAGCAGCTTTTTCAAGCATTCCAACAAGCAGATCATCATATTAGCCGACAATATGGTGGCACCGGTTTGGGTTTAGCCATTTGCAAACGTCTAGTCAACTTGATGCGTGGAGAGATTGGCGTACGTAGCCATGCCAGTTATAACAGTGAATTTTGGTTTCGCTTACCGCTTTGCGTAAAGGGGCTGATCCAGTATCGTTTCGACCCGCAGCGATTACACAATCAAAGCTGCTGCATTGTGAGTGATGATCCTTATCTCATTGCGCAACTTCAACAATTACTGAATAGTTGGGGCGGCCATAGTCAAGTCTACTCTCTGAAGAGCGCCATGAAAAAAACGCCCCAGTTAGAATCACTGGCGTTAATCGACTGCCCACCCACTCAAGGGAATGAGGTGTTAGCGTGGATTACGCCAGCATCCCATCATAAAATTGTGCTGTTGGGCTATGCAGGGACCCTACCGTCCACTCAAAACATTACAGAGTCTGGAATTACCGCTGCAATAGAAAAACCCATTTCACCTCTAGCCTTATATCAATGCCTAGAGCAAATGCTGCACAACGCTGAGCTACTTGAACCAGCGCCAACATCCTTGACTAAATTTCCTATCCAATTTACTCAGCTCGAAATATTGGTGGCGGAAGACAATCTCGTTAATCAGACCGTCGTACGCGGTATGCTCGGCAAGCTCGGCATTAAGCCCGTCTTCGCCAACAATGGGCAAGAGGCGATCAGACTATTTGCACAAGCCAATCCATGTTTTGATTTAATTTTCATGGACTGCGAAATGCCAGAACTAGATGGTTTTGGCGCCACAGAGCAGATTCGCCAATATGAGCAACAACATCAGTTAAAAAAAACACCGATCATTGCTTTAAGCGCACACGCCATGAATGAGCATATCCAACATTGCTTGACCTCCGGCATGGATAAACATATTGCCAAACCAATGAACTTAGATGTATTGAAACAGTGTTTGATAAATTATTTTCCTACCCATGCTAGATCGACGCCCGCCCCATTCGAGAACGACATGCCAACGAACAACACTGACGACATCAGTCCAGCATCAATGCCTGAATTCGATCCACAGGCAAATCTGCGATCTTCAGATTTAAAAAATTAAAATGTTCATGATCCATTAGATGACTTTGTTTAACGTTACCCAAAGCGTTAAAAATGGTTTCTACTCGACCAGGATGGGTTTTATCCCAATTTTTTAACATTTCTTTAATGACCTGGCGCTGCATATTGTCTTGTGAGCCACATAAATTGCAGGGAATAATGGGAAATTGCATATATTGGGCAAAATCACTAATGTCACTTTCTTTACAATAAGCCAGTGGACGTATCAAAATGTTTTTTTGATCATCACTGAGTAGCTTTGCGGGCATGGCTTTTAAACTACCAGCGTAAAACAAATTCAGAAAAAAGGTTTCAATAATATCTTCCCGATGATGCCCCAACGCTACTTTAGTGGCGCCCAATTCGTTAGCAACGCGATACAAAATACCGCGACGCAAACGCGAACACAGGGAGCACATGGTTTTACCTGGCTCAATTTTATCCATCACCACACTGTAGGTATCCTCTTCAATAATATGAAATGGCACACCTTGCTTGGTGAGATACTCAGGTAAAATATGTTGCGGAAAATCTGGCTGCTTTTGATCTAAATTAACCGCAATTAATTCAAAATGAATGGGCGCACTCTGCTGCAAACTACGCAACATCTCTAACAAAGTATAAGAATCCTTACCACCCGATAAACAGACCATGACCTTGTCATTCGGCTCAATCATGCCGTAATCGACAATCGCCTGACCTGTTAATCGACGCAGTCGTTTTTGTAATTTATTAAATTCTGTTTTTTGTTTTTTTGCGTGCATATTCACTTTCCTTGAACTTAAAAAAACTCATCTTTACTTCAACTTCACCCTTCGATACCCATTTAGCGTACAAATAACGGGGTTATCAGCACCGTCAAAGGTGTACGGATCGATTGAATATAACTGGGTATATCGTAATCAGGTTTAGACGTATCGACATAAAGGTCAAACACCATGGTATAAATTTTATCAAGCGGGATATTCGACACTTCAAAACCAATATTGGGCCACTGACCCACGAAGCGCTCTGGATCTACCTTTAAACGCGCATCATCTTGATAAATTAAATGTACAGGCGTTTGTGAATTGCCTGGAATGGTCAGTGTAGCCAGCGCTTGAAAATTTTCAGGGCTCTTTAACATCCACCAACATTGTTCTGGCTTTAACGCTTGCTGTTGTAGTGCATTTTCTGACAAGGATAAACGACCATCAACAATACCTAAAGGTTGATCACCATGCATACCATACACCTGGCTTCCCAATAACTGATTCGCATCAACCGAAATCGATACCGAGGTATTCTCAACAAACATCGGCATCCAAGCTGGTGTTTTTGCACGGGTAATCGCTCGCATATTGGCAGCAGAAAATTGGTACATTACCCATAAATTCATAATGGGCACTTTAGCTAAAATAATAGTCGCCTTCATCTGTACGCTAGCGCGGATTGGACCTTGAAGTACACCCTGAACACTGGCATGGAAATTACGATTGGTAATGGTTAAGCCATTACTCGCACCCACCCAATGACCTTGAATCCGCATTTTTAACGTATCTAACAGGCTCGATTTTTTTTTATCCTCAAAAGCAAAAAACTGCATATCCGTCAATTCGAGTGGATTTTTTAAACTCGAAGCCAACGAATAGTACTGCGTATCTGCAAAATAAGTCTCCACATCATAACGCACATAATCATGAGTCGAACGACGAGCGTCTTGCCATAATAAATACACAAAGCGCGGGCCTGACAAAGTGGTGACTTGCAATTCTAATAAGGGATTGATCGGTGAAACACCCAAGTGCCAGCGCTCACTACTAGCATCTTGCAACATAAACAACAACTCATCACGTCCATCCCACCTTGCGGGCACACCAGAATTTGCTATCGCCATTTGTGACAGAAAGGGAAAACCTTCTCGATTCATCTCATCAATTTGAAATGGAATCGGTTCCAACTCGCCATCAATCATTGTCGCTAATGATAAATCTGCAATCTGCCATACACGAGCTTTGAGAGGTGATGGCAACTGCGCAGCCGTGAAAGTGATCATTCGCAACTGCTCTGCTTTTGATAATGGCTGTGTTTTAAATAACGAAAATGAAGATGCCTGAACAGGTAATGCGTACAAAAACAATAAAACGATTAAAACTCCCGTTAAATCAAACTGAAATACACAATTTCTAGATAGCTTGTCTAGACTAATTTCACTCAATAAAGTTTTTCTAATGTGTTGCAACATGATGATCATAAATAGCCATGACTGAATTTGACCCGCTGAAAACCGATACCTATGCTCGGCATTTGGCAGCGGTGAATGAAACACATACCGTGATTGTCACGGAAGACATCCGCAATACATCCGGTGTATTGGTGGCTAAAAAGGGCATTAAGCTCGAAAAAAATGTTACGGATAAAATATTGCAACATCGATTATTAAAACCTTTGCAAGACTGCGTCAAAATTGACCAAGCTATGGATGGTGAACGCCTCTATGCCTATATGCTAGATTGGTTAAGACCGCATCACGATCTGACGACCATCCATCAACAACTGAATATGGATCGTGCTTTAAAAGCATTGTGTAACCATTATCAAAAATTTACCACCCTTCACCAACTCATCACAGTTTTGCTGACGCAACTCCCTGAAGTATTTAATCGCAGTTGTTTCGCAGCTTGGCTCGCGACCGCCATTGCGCAACACCGCAAGCTCAGAGTTGATGACACAATCACTGCATTTATCGGCGGACTTTGTCATGATATTGGTTTACTGCATCTACCTGAAGAGATAATCGTAGGGGAAGCGCAACAAAAACCCAAAGAGTCTCGAACTTTTCAAGCCCATCCGATCATCGGGCAAAAAATTATACAAGCCATCTCGGGGTTACCGTCGGCGCTGGCACAGGTTATTTTTGAGCATCATGAAAGTTGTGATGGCACGGGTTATCCCACCAGCAAATTTGGGGAGCACCTGCATCCCATTGGCCAGATCGTCGCCCTTTGCGACTGCTTATACCCTTTACGTTTTAACCCCAATTCCAACAATCAACGTACTTTGAAAGACTTACAACCTTACCTGAACCTCAATCAAGAAATACACCTCTATGCTAACTATCAAGCGCTGACACAGCTCCTTCAACAGACCAATTTAAACATTCAACGCAATGTTGCCGATGCAGACATGCAGTCTCATTGTGCAAAACTGTTGGAAAATTATCAGTTACTAACTATATGGGGACGCGTCATTTGTGACGTTATGGGTTATCTGCCGAAAAACAGTGCCGCTAAAGCCATCAATATCGCGCTTAACATGTTACAAAGTATCAAGAAAATTATTCGTCACTCAGGCCTATTTAATGAAGGCATACGACGTTGGATTCAACACGTCAAAGATAATAACAGCAGTGATTCGTTTTCTGAAATGGAAGAAATTGGCTTGATGTATGACGAACTTTTAGCCCATATGCGTAAGTTCTATCGGCAAACGGTTTTAATCACTGAGCAAGACTTTTTCAAGGACAATAACTTCGCACATCAAGAAGACATTCTGATTTGTACAGGCTTGATGCAACAACTCAATATCAACCAAATACCTGACGTCTTACGAGATGCTAGTTTTAACATCGAAAGCTTTATGGTTTAAAAAAACGAAAGCTTTATGGTTTGAAAATCAAAAGCTTTATGATTTAAACAGTAAGGGCTGTCAATTGACTGCCCTTACGCTCAAAATACGATACCGCTTTACTGCTGCTGTTCATCCGAAATAATTTGTACTTCGACTCGGCGATTTTGTTCACGACCCTGCGGGGTATCATTACTCGCGATCGGTTGTGTTTCTCCCATACCCGAAACATAAAAACGCTGTGGAGCAATCGACTGCGCAATTAAGTAATTCGCCACACTGTGCGCGCGGCGCTCAGATAATGACTGATTAGATTCAGATGAACCCACCGAGTCAGTATGTCCGGTGACCTGAACTTGTGATTTTTTAAATTCCTTTAATACACTAGCAACGGAATTTAAAACATCATAAAAACTCGACTGAATATCTGCACTATTGGTATTAAAGGTTAGATTACCGGGCATATTCAAATAAATTGATTTACCTTCACGCGTCACGCTCACGCCAGTATTAGCTAACTTTTGACGCAGCTTTTTTTCCTGATTATCAAAATACAAACCCGTACCACCACCCACGGCAGCACCAATTAACGCCCCTTTACCACGATCATGCTTACTGGAAACCGCTGCGCCCATAACCGCTCCAGCGATAGAACCAATAGCGGCTTTACTGGGTTTGCGCTGCCCCGTGTAGGGATCCGTTGTACAAGCTGATATCAATAATGCTGATGCAACTAAAACCACAATTTTTTTCGCAACCATTTCATTTTTCATAACTGATCTCCAATTTAAGATTCAAGCTTGAGTGGATTTTTAAAAAGATTATCCAGTGTTTACATATTAAAGGCGTGTGATTCTAACTGGAAATATGGCATCCTCCTACGGCTATGACAGTTAATTCAACAGATTTTATTGAACTTAAGACCCATTCTCCCTGCTTAGGGATTTGTTCGACCACTTATGGCGATCAAGTCTGTCGCGGTTGCAAACGTTACTGCCATGAGATTGCTGATTGGCTGCGCTACAAACCCACGCAGAAACACCGAGTATGGCAACGCCTTGAAAGCACCTCTGAACAAATAATTAGCAACTTTCTGCTCATTACACACCCAGAAAAACTGCAAAGTTGCTTACACCTGATATCACATCGACACACGCCCCCGCAATCAAATCATTACCGCCTACTACTGTTGTTACATCACTTAGCTAACCGCGCCAGCCCGAATGAAAAAAAACAAGCTTTTAATGTCACTGACTATGGCCTGCAATGGCAAATCGGCATGCCGAGTATGAGCTTTATTGAATTGTGGCAGCGCATTGATCAACAATTATTGGCCCTTACGATTGCGCTTTATGATCGACAAATTCAGCGCCCCATGCAAGTTACCAATATATAAAATTCAGCTAGACTCAGAGCTAATGTTGTCAACAATCATGGCGATTTCTGCAAGGACACAGCATGACAAGTTCGAATGCTCAGCCCGACTCTACCAATGAATCTAACGATATAAACAAATCAAGTTCAAGCGAATCAAGTTCAAGCGAATCGAGCAATCCGCTACTACTGCAATTGCGTAAAGACATTGCGTCCAAAAACTATACCTTGCCACCCCTGCCAGAAAATGCGCATCGTATTCGCCGTTTAATTAACGATCCCCAATCTAGCTTACAAAAAATCAGCAAGCTGATTAGCTCAGATCCTGTTTTAACGGGTCGATTAATACAGGCCGCCAATAGCCCATTATTTCGTGGGCTGACCAAAATCCAAGATATTCAAAGTGCTGTCAATCGATTGGGCATGACCTGTATTCAAAACATGGTAATCAGTTTAAGTGTTGCCGGATTATTTGGTGGCAGTACAGACTGGATTCGCACACGGATGCGTGAGATCTGGAACATCAGTATTAAAGTTGCCGCAGTGAGTGAAGTTTTATCAAGACGTTACCAACATCTTGAAGGTTCAGAGGCATTATTAGCGGGACTGCTGCATGATATTGGCAGCGTACCACTGCTACAAATGTGCGCCAAACGTTTTGGCAAACCAGAAAATCCTGAAATGCTCGATCAAGCCATTCGTACCCTCAGTCCACAACTCAGTGAATGGATTTTAAAGAATTGGCATCTAGCTGATATGATCAACACGGTACCGATGGCTACAGTGAATATTGATCAAACCCGCACTGGCGAAGTGGATTACAGCGATTTAGTGCTCGTCGCTAAGCTGCATGCCGTACGAGGCAGCACGCACCCACTGGCCAACATTAAATGGGGTAACATTCCCGTGTTCGCCAAACTTGGTTTAACGCCGGAAGAAAGCGTTAATGTCATTCGTGACGCTCGGCAGGAAATCCAAGAAGTCATGAGTGTGCTACAAGGTTAACCAGATCACCTGTGAATATTTTTAAAGCGTCATCACCCATAATCTCATGACCCTTTCATTTAAAAAAACAACTCGAATTGACGCTCAGGGTATATAACGTTACAAACTTTCATCGTATTGATGCGTTTTTTTCGATTGCGCAGTTGAATCGGCAGCTTGCTGCTGAGTTTGATGAGCCCATCTTTAAATGCTGTACACTGGCATTCCTTCTACAAAGATTAAAACATCTAAAGGACGCGCCACTATGCCATCCAATGCGTTCAATCGCGATTTTCCAATTGTTTGCGTTGGTGGTTCTGCAGGTGGGCTTGATGCTTATATTCGCCTATTGCAAAATTTGCCCACTGATATGGGCGTGGCCATTGTGATCGTCAATCACATAAGAACCGTTGCCACGCGACTGCATGAAATTCTGCCACATCACACTCAAATGCCCGTTGAGCTCATTACCGAAAAGCTCGACATTGAACCGAATCACGTTTTTATTATTCCGTCAAACCGTGACTTGCATATACAAGATCATGAGTTTCGCTTAAAACCTATTTCTAAACCTCGAGGTTGGCCTGATGTGATTACTGTTTTTTTACGCTCGCTGACGCAAAACTGGGACGGCAAACTGATCGCGGTGATTGTTTCGGGTTTTGATGGCGATGGCGCCGCAGCATTAGCCGGTATCAAAGCGGTCGGAGGCATTACCATTGCGCAAAAGCTCGATACTGCCAAACAGCCCGACATGCCTGAAAGTGCAATTGCCACCGGCTACATTGATTTTATTCTAGCGCCTGAAGATATCGCTAAAGCAATCGTGCGCATTGCAAACGACAATCGATAATTGACGAAGCCCATATTTTAATCCGCCAAATTGAATGAATCGCTAATTGACTTAACAACAACCACGCTTCGACTGGCTCAGCCACCGAAGTGGTCAAAGCCTTGCAAAGCCAAACCCAATAAAAATCCATGCACCGCAGGCCAATAGGCAGGAAAGCTATCCAAATTGTTATGATTCGCATCTGGTATCACTATCAATTTTATTTCAGCATTAACACCACTTAAGACTTTACTATGATTAATCGGAATCACTTCATCTTTACTGCCATGAATAATGAGCACTGGCATACTATGAATAGCAGACAACGCTTTTTCATTATCCAAATCAATGCGCGAAAAAACTTCTGGCAAAAAAGGGTAAATCTCTTTTCCTAATTTAGCGATGCTGCGATAAGGTGCTTCCAATATCAATCCACTCGGATGATGTTCAGCTGCAAGCGCTGTGGCAATACCCGAACCGATACTGCGGCCAAACAACACCACGGGTGAATGCGGCTTTTCTTGCGACAGTTTGCTACGAAGTGCTCGACCCATTTCAAGCAATATTTTTTCAGTTTTTGGCAAACGGCCCCCGCTTTTGCCATAACCTGGAAAATCCATGATCCATACCGCCCAGCCGGTATGCTTCACCAAATCACTGGCAACAAAACCCCACTCTTTTAAGCTACCTGCATTACCATGAAAATAAAGAATAGTGCCTTGATTACTTTCAGAGTTAAAAACCAGATAGTTAATTTTTTGGCCGGATTTAAGCTGTATGTTCGCTTCACGAAATGGAATTGGAAAATGAAAACTAAAATCTTCCGCTAATTTTTCAGGAAAAAAGATCAATCGCTCTTGATTAAAATAAAACACCGCAATAGCAAGCATCATCAATAACGCTATGCTGAACAAGGGCACCAGTAACCAGCTAAGCATCCTACTCACGCACAATCCTATTCACAATTTTTCTAACCACAGGTGCCACCACGCTCACTGTTGGAAACGCCACCACAAAAGCAAAACTCCACGCCTTAAGCCAAATGGCAATAATATTGACAACAAAACCAACATTAAATAACGTAATCACCAACGACATGATGCAGGACATCAATAACGACATAAAAAACGCAAAAACTATGTGCTGATATTTTTTATCAATCATATTGTGAATTCCTTAAACTCAACAGTTCTGACAGTTTTAGGTTGAAGAAATAGAGACCATGAGCGTAACCTGAGCAAACAACGGTTACAACGCCAACAGGAAATTTTAGTTGTGTAGAATTCAATATCCCCGATTATCATCTTCACGGAGTACACCTTGCAATTCATTAGCCATATCCACTAAAGCATGTGGGTTACTGTGATTGATAGGCTCTGTCATTCCAAAATCGCTTGTCAGTTGCGTCAAGTGAATTGCACCTTGTAAATACCACGCGACAAGCCGATAGCTTTCGGCCACACTGGCGTATAAATGTAATCGCTCATCAAATGCCTGGCGGGTAACTGAAGAAGCCTTGGCTAATACAGCCCCTCGGAGTTCTGCGCTCATACTGGATTTATCTTTTTCGATAAACTTGTCAATCTGGTTTTTTAATATTCTCATCGCCATTCGCGCCCCCACGGAGAGAGCCAAATGTTTTGCCCCTCTGTAAAACTGACTGAGGGCACCATTAGCCCCATTCCGATAAATCATGCGATGTTTCTGCAAAATCCCGGTCACATTATCAAGAACTTCTTGGATAATTTTTTGCGTGCCCACTGCAATATTTTCACCCTTTGACTCAAGTGTTGCAGCATCCTCTAATTGACTAAAATTCTCCAATAATTGCTCGATTTTTAAGATAGCTTTTGGAAGCTTCTCTTCTGCTTTATCAAAATTCAAATATCTACTGAAATCGACAGAATCAAAATCATTTGGTCCTGCCTCCTCTGTAAAATCATCAACACGCTCTAATATTTTTCCTTTATATTTTCGAATTTTTAAAAGCTTATCCGCAGAATTTAAACCATTAAAACGCTGCAATAAAACCAACAGTTTTTTCCGGTTACATGAAGTTCTGAAAAATTAATGGGGACCTGACATAGCCTATGTTTAGCTTCAGGATCAGATGCATCTACCAATGTGTCGTTATTCGATTCGAAGTTATCTGACGGCTTTAAAAATGCGCCCCACTGATGTTTTAACTGAATATAGCTCTGCTTAATTTCTGAGATTATTTCCCGAGAACTCTGAGCCTCCACCGCGTCAGCAACAACTTCACGCATCGTTTCAGTTTTTTTAACGTTAAGGGAAAACCGAGAGTCGGGAGACTCATTTTTTCATACCCCGGTCATTAAGCTTCTTGCACTACTACCGCCGCACTACTAATAACAGTGACTCTGGGTTGAGAAACAGGTCTATGACGAGCAGAAATTGGATCAATACGATTAAACCGTTTTTTATTTTATTTGTAATTTGAAGCAATACTTACAATGCATGGCGAACATAACAACTGCGCTTATTTCAAGCAACCCGATATTTGTATAATTTTCGCACCACTCCATTCACTTCCAAGGGGTTCAATAAATCGATGTCTAGGTAATTTGGCGTCATTACCGCTCCAATAACAACTGCATATCTTCCAACGATAACCTTACCGGCGTATCGGTTCCTGCTAAAAGACTGGCAGCAAGATCACGCTTGTGTTGATGCAAAGCCATGATTTTTTGTTCAATAGTATCGACCGTGACCAGCCGATAAATTGTCACCGGTCTCAATTGACCAATCCGATGCGCGCGATCAGAGGCTTGATCTTCCACGGCAGGATTCCACCAGGGATCCATATGAATCACATAGTCGGCAGCAGTAAGATTCAAACCAACACCGCCAGCTTTTAAACTAATTAAAAACAAATCGCCTTGCCCGGCTTGGAAATTATTTACTGCCTGCTGACGATGCGCCGCCGAGGTGCTGCCATCCAAATATTGATAAGTGATACCACGTTTATCCAGCGCGGCTTTAATCAGCTGCAAATGATCCACAAACTGACTGAACACCAAAGCTTTATGTTGATTTTGTAATAACTCATCCACGAGTGTCATCAGCATTTCTAATTTACTGCTGGTAATACCCGCTTCTGGTAATACCATTGCTGGATGACAACAGGCCCGCCGCAATCGCATCAGCTCAGCAAAAACGCGCAAGCGTTTCTGACCCGCAGGGCCCGTGGTATTGGCAACGGTATTCACCGCTTGCCGACGCAATGCTTCGTATAAAGCTTGCTCAGCATCACTTAAGGTCACTTCTAATGTGATTTCAGTGCGCGAAGGTAGCTCAGTGAGCACTTCGCGTTTTAAGCGTCGCAATAAAAACGGTTTAATTAAGGTTTGCAAATGCGTTTGTAAATTCACCTCGCGCTGCTGCTCAATCGGCGCTACAAAGCGCTGATTAAATGCCTCTAAACTGCCCAATAGTCCTGGATTAATAAATCGAAATAATGACCACAAGTCACCCAAGTGATTTTCAATGGGCGTACCGGTTAACGCCAATTTAAAATCCGCCGCCAAACTGACCACTGCTTGCGTACGTTTGGCTTGCCGGTTTTTAATCGCCTGCGCTTCATCGGCCACGAAGGTATGCCATTTCACAGCAGAAAATTGCTCCAGATTGCTTTGTAGCAAACCATAACTCGACACCACCAGATCAAATGCTTCCATTTTTTTTAAATCGACATCTTGCGTAAAATTCTGCACGTTTAATGTGGGCGCAAAACGCTGAATTTCTTGCAGCCAATTAATACACACCGATTTTGGTGCCACGATTAATGCCGGTCCATCCACCGCACGGGTCAGCAACAAGGCCAAGGTCTGGATGGTTTTACCCAACCCCATATCATCCGCCAAACACGCGCCAACACCCGCATGTGCCAAGCGTGCTAACCATTTAAAACCGTCTTTTTGATAATCCCGCAGCTCGGTTTGCAAAGTTGAGGGCACGACAGGATCGAGATGTTGCGCTTGCGCAAAACGCGCTAACTGCTGCTGCCAGGCTTCACTGCTAACCACCGGCATATCATCAATAATGTCTTCAATTGCATGACTGGCCAATGCATGAAAGCACCCTTGATCCGTATAAGCTCGCCATTGATCGAGTTTGCGTTTTAGTTTTTCGGTGAGCACCAGTACCGAATCATCATCTAACTTGATAAATCGACCACTGGCTGACTTGGCCATCAATGCGGACAATTGTGGCAAGGTATAAATACTGGATTCATTAATTTTTAACTCACCGGATAACTCAAACCAGTTTTGCTTGGCCGACACTTGCAAACTCAATTGCTGCTGATTCATTTCCGGCAGCAAACGCAATGATTTACCTTTTGGCCAATGCAATTGCAGACTCTGGCCCTGCTGTTGAAAATACAACAACATTTCATAAGCTTGCTCTAGCCCTAACACTTCACACAATGACGACTCACTAAAATCTAAAGAGCTGGGCGCGTCATTACAAAGTTGAATTAATTCACGCCGTTCAGCTGGTAAATCACGTAGTGTTTTAAAACGGCGATTCTCCACCTCGGTCAGTACGCTCGCCGCGCCTTGGCCTGGCGAAAACTGGGGACCAAATTCACCAAAAGGTCGCACAAAGACATTCACCGAAACGCCTTGCTGAATGGGCGTTAACAATAGATGCAATCGGCTATCGACCGGCACTTTTTCCGCAGCTAGATCATCTTCATGATCGATCTCCGATTGCAAGCTGAATAATGCCATAACCGCATTGATGCTTTGCAACGCTTGCTGCTTAAATTCAATCGGTACCAGCAAACCTTTTTGACCGAGCAGATCGGCAACCCGCCAATGTTCAGCTTGAAACTCGATCACTTGAAAACAATTAACCGATTCCGGTATCAGCGCCACGGATTCATTGGCAAATAATAAATGCCTGGGATGGGGTTCCACTAGAATGCGAATTTGCTTTATTTCTTGCGCCGCATCATCCAAAACTGTTTCGGAGCGAATAATCAATTGGGGGTTTTTAGCCACCAACATCAACGGTTGCTCAAGGCGTTTTTCATAATACACATTGCCCTGACCAACCAATTGCATAATCGCCAGATCAAAATCCAATTCATATTCATCATGCTGATAGGAATGTTTTTGTCGTACGGCTTTTTTTAATATTTGCTGATCTTTTAGTGACAAGGCTTCCCACAAGGGCAACTCTTCCATCACACTTTTTAAATTAAGCAAACGACCTCGCGACCAGCCTGCGCGTGTGCGTTTTTGTTCTTTGAGCATCAAAGTACGCGCTGGTTGTTCGGTTTTGATGTTATAGCCGATTACCCAGATAATCCGTGATTCTTGCATACTGACTGGAGTCGATGGATTGGTCTGTGTCCATTTCTCCAACGCTTTTAATGCACCTTGCCAACGGGCTTTGGCGGGCAATAACAGAATCAACGGTAAGCCATTTTTGTGTTGCACTTCAGCAATCAGTGCTTTTGCCCGTAATCGTAGCAATGGCGGTACAACAGGTACCGCTGTTTTTTCAGATTCCGTACCACTGGTTATGGGTTGCATTAACAACACATCCATCACAAAAGCCAATTGCGACGCCAACCACTGTGAGCCTTGTTGATCCACGCGCACAAACAGCGACAGTAGTTTGTCGCTTAACTCGAACGATAAAGGTTCATCCAGCCAACACGCCTGCAAACAGCGCATTAAAAATTGAATCGGCCAAGCAGGATGCTGTTGATTATCGACCAACCAACGTTCAATCGTAGCCAGCATTTGCGTATTAGATCTATCCAACTGGCTGTTATAAAGACGATAAATTTCATGCAAATACAATTGCACCATGGCATAAGGATCTTGTTGTTGCCCGACCATCGCCACCGCACGCTGAATTTGATAACTGAACTTTTCTTGCAGCTCGGGCTGTTCTGGCAAACGCTGCATCAACGCCAAAAAATAAAATACCCCTACTAACCCACCGATATAAAACTGTGGATTTTTTTGCTTCGTGATCACGCGTTGATGCGCAATGATAATCGCTAAGGTTTCATGGCTTTTATTCAGTAAAAAAGCTTTCCAGGCCGTATGAATTGCCGCTGGATTTGGACCGACAATTTCCAACCAGGCATCAATGGCATCGACTTTTCCCATCATTAATAAATACTGTAAAAAACGCGGCAAAAGCTCTTGGCGTTCATAACGAGACTTGACCATAAACTGGCCCATATAAGCCAACATATCTTCATCCATATCCAACAGGTCACAATAAGGCCCGAGATATAGATGAATCATCAAAGCCTGCAAAGATTTAGAAAAATCTGCCAATCTCTGTAATGAAAATCGCGTGCGCCATGGTTTTAAAAACTGCCTAAATCGCAAAGATTGAGATAGGTCTGCCGTGGACTTTGTCAAGACCTGAGACGATGGATTTTGCAAAGCACTCATCAAGCGCTGCGAATCATCCAACACCAATGCGACACTAATGGGACGATCAACTCGCTGTTGCACAATCTCTACAGTATTCAGTTCTGCGTTATTCCACTCTGGGTAATCCAGCCATTTTCCTGTCGATAACGCATCGGCTGGCTCATAGGCAAATGCGGCTTCGATGCTTTTAATCCACGCGCGTTTAAGTGGTAACGACAACTGCTTATCCACTAACTCAGCTTGCCAAATCGAGCGGACGCTATAAAACGGACCTTGCTGTTGTAAAAATTCACGAGCCACCCAATCATTGAGTAACTCGGCATTCACCCGCAACGACGCCAGCGACTTGTCGTTGCAGTGCTCAGCAACTTTTAAACATAAGCCTGCTGCTTCTTCTAATACCAGTGGTGCCGAAAATAACGCCAACAGCACCATCATTTTTTGTTGAGGTTCCGACAGCACCGCATAACGGCTTAATAACACTGACTGTGTACTGCTAATTGCGCTATTGCCCGACATCATTAGGTGATTCCAACTTATTTTTTTAAGGGGCACCAAGAATACGCGCTCTATGCCTAAACTCAAACCAAGTCAGTGCATTTAATTACCCACAGCTTCGCAGACCAAACTGAACGAGCGTGATTGAAACCATACACAGAAAAATAACAACATAATAAAACCGGTTGCCAAGAAGAAAACTTTTTTAAGCTACTTATTTTTCAGCGGCATTAGGCAACAAACCTTTCCCTACCTATCAGGACAGTCAACATTTAAGCATCAACACTTGGATAATCAACCAGACTCGACTCGTTAGCCGTGTTTTAAGTTTGTGAAAGCCCGACGGTATTCACTATAATCACTGCCTATTTTGGTATACAGAATTTACTGTTATCTCACCCGCAGGGAGAAGCGCATGACCACAATCGAATCACCACTCAAGGAACCTTTACCACCTCGTGAGTCAATGGAAGTCGATGTGGTCATCGTTGGTGGTGGCCCAGCCGGCCTGGCTGCCGCTTGTCGGTTGCGACAACTGGCGACAGACCATCAATTTGAGCTGTCGGTAGCCGTAGTGGAAAAAGGTGCGGAAGTCGGTGCACATATTTTATCCGGCGCGGTGATGGATACGCGAGCACTGCTGGAGTTATTCCCTGATGCTAAAAATCAAGGTGCGCCACTGGACACGCCGGTCACTGAGGATGATGTTTATTATCTATACTCTGCTCACGGCGCGTTAAAAATCCCTTCTGCACTGGTGCCGAAAGCCACCCACAACCACGGCAACTATGTCATTAGCCTCGGCAACATGTGCCGTTGGTTAGGCCAACAAGCTGAAAGTTTGGGCGCAGATGTTTTTCCCGGTTTTGCCGCTTCCGAAGTTTTATATGGTGAGTCGGGTCAAGTTATTGGTGTGGCCACGGGTGATATGGGCGTCGGTGCCAACGGCGATATTAAAGACAGTTTTGCACGCGGCATGGAATTGCGTGCTAAATACACCATCTTCGCTGAGGGCTGCCGTGGCCACTTGGGCAAACAATTGATGCAACAATTTAAACTCAATACCAGCAGTCAGCATTACGCGATTGGCTTAAAAGAATTGTGGGACATCCAACCTGAACTCCATGTGCCGGGTAAAGTCGTGCATGGTTTTGGCTGGCCACTCAATAGCAGTGGCTGTAGTGGTGGTGGTGGATTTTTATATCATGCGGCCAATAACCAAGTGGTGCTAGGGTTAATCGTTGATCTGAATTATCAAAATCCTCACGTCAGCCCTTATGATGAACTGCAACGTTTTAAAACCCACCCATTAATCAAACAATTTTTACAAGGCGGAAAACGCGTATCTTATGGCGCGCGTGCGATTAATAAAGGGGGCTTACAATCCATCCCCAAATTAACCTTGCCGGGTGGTGTATTGGTGGGCTGTGAAGCCGGATTTATGAATTACGCCAAAATAAAAGGCAGCCATACTGCAATTAAAACTGGCATGCTGGCTGCTGAAAGTATTTTTTCTGCCCTGCATATCGGGGACACTGGCGGCAAGGAACTGTCCAGTTATCCGCAAAAATTTCGCGACTCTTGGGTGTATGACGAGCTGTGGCATGCCCGCAATATTGCACCAGCGATGCATAAATGGGGCATGTTAATCGGCAGTGCCTATACCTTTATTGATCAAACTCTTCTGAAAGGCCAAGCACCTTGGACACTCACCGATCCGGTGCCCGATCATCAGACGTTAAAGCCTGCCAAACTTTGTGCGCCAATCAATTATCCAAAACCCGATGGCATACTGACTTTTAATAAACTCGAATCCGTATTTGTTTCAAACACCAATCATGAAGAAGATCAGCCTTGCCATTTACAATTAAAAGACCCCAACATCCCGATCACTCAAAATCTGCCGCTCTACGACGAACCAGCCCAACGCTATTGCCCCGCTGGCGTCTACGAAATCATCCAAGAATCCACCGGCCCCCGCTTTCAAATTAACGCTCAAAACTGTGTTCACTGCAAAACCTGCGATATTAAAGACCCTGCGCAGAATATTAATTGGGTAGTACCGGAAGGTGGTGGCGGACCTAGATATCCAAACATGTAAATGGATATCAACTATCAGTCACGGCTTGGTTTTGAAAATATATATGGGTGCTGGAATTCAATGGCGTACTGCTGAAGCACAACATCCGCAATGGTTTGAAGCTTAATTAAATAATGTTGGCTGGATACTAACAGTCTGCAATTATCAAAACGGAACGTATTCAATCGAATACGTCTGGAGCAATAGTCATTCAAGTTAAGGTTATAGCCTTATTGCAGTGCAATGCGGTATTTGTAATCGAGCTTATTCTAATGCTATTTTGCAAGCATTTCAGTAGTTGTCAAAAATTGGTGCGCCGGGAGAGATTCGAACTCCCGACCGCCTGGTTCGTAGCCAGGTACTCTATCCAACTGAGCTACCGGCGCACACTTTTTCGATGACACTGGTTGTGTTAAACAAAATCTGAGTCCAAAAACTTAATTTGTTAACCATGCAACCAGATTCACTGGTGGAGAAGGAGGGATTCGAACCCTCGATGAGTGTTAACCCATACTCCCTTAGCAGGGGAGCGCCTTCGACCACTCGGCCACCTCTCCCGAGGCGCGAATAATACCACGATATTAAAAAAGCGAGAAATTTAATTCGCCACTATTCTGCTTAAAGATGTGGTCCATTTTGCACTTTTTCTTGCTGAATACGCTGATAGATTTCTTCACGATGAACAGCGATGTGCTTAGGAGCATTAACACCTAATCGAACTTGATTACCTTTTACACCCAGGACGGTAACAGTTACTTCGTCGCCAACCATTAAAGTCTCACCTACCCGTCTTGTTAAAATCAGCATGCTTAGCTCCTTGTTCCATATGCTACTTCCTTCTTATTTTCTAACAGCCCAAGAACCTATACGATCTCGAGCAATTTCAGAAGGAATGAGTCCTTGTGTCCTGACGTATCGCTATCGGCTTCGTCGCCAATTAATAAGCATGGTCCGGTTGCAAGATCCCAATCAAAGCCAAATTGGCTGCTTATTAATCATTATTGATTATTCTGGTTAAATTTAAAGCAATTCTTGTGTTTTTTTCACAAGGGGATCATGGCATTTATATGGCAACACCTGCGCGTTCATGAAGTTATCCAGATAATCATCCAGAAAAAATCTGCACCCACTCCATGAAGTAGGTCTGAGCATAGCTACATAAGATTGCGCGGAAAGAACAATTTTTCAAGACCCGTCTACTTAAAATGCGACAACTCTCTCAAAATAAAATGGCACCACGCAAATTTAGACCAAGATTAACTTGAGATGCACAAATGGCCGCAAAAAAATTAAGTGGTGGGCTGATCTAATTTAAAATGACTATGCAAAGCACGAACAGCCAATTCCAAATATTTTTGATCAATAACGATAGAGATTTTAATTTCTGAAGTTGAAATCATTTGAATATTGATATTTTCTTTGGCCATCACTTGGAACATTTGACTAGCAATACCCGCATGAGAACGCATACCGACACCGACCAAAGATACTTTAGCAACTTCAGTATCCCCACTGATACTGCGAGCCCCGATAGAGTCAGCCGTGACTTTTAAAATATCCAAGACACGATGGCAATCGTTTTGATTAACCGTAAAAGTAAAATCCGTGGTTTGATCAGCACCAATATTCTGTACAATCATGTCTACTTCTATATTAGATTCGCCCACAGGACCTAAGATTTTGTAAGCCACACCTGGCACATCCGGTACACCACGAACAATAATTTTGGCTTCATCGCGTGAAAAAGCGATACCAGAAATAACCGGCTGTTCCATAGCTTGATCCTCATCATCAACAGTAATTAGGGTACCCGGACCCTCTTTGAAACTTGACAGCACCCGCAACGGAACATTGTACTTACCCGCAAATTCTACCGAGCGAATTTGTAATACCTTTGAACCTAGGCTAGCCATTTCTAACATTTCTTCAAAAGTAATTTTATTCAAACGTCGCGCCGTGGGCACTACACGAGGATCCGTGGTATAGACACCGTCAACATCAGTATAAATTTGACACTCATCTGCTTTTAATGCAGCGGCTAAAGCCACTGCGGTGGTATCAGATCCACCTCGGCCCAAAGTCGTAATACGACCACCTTCATCTACACCTTGAAAACCAGCCACCACTAACACCGGAAAGCGCTCCAGTTGTCGTTGCAAGTTAACTGTATCAATCGACTCAATACGCGCCTTACTAAAGCTCGAATCGGTTTTAATCGGCACTTGCCACCCACAGAAAGACTGAGCATGGATTCCCAGCTCAGCTAAAGCAATTACCAACAATCCAATGGTAACCTGTTCACCGGTACTTAACACTGTATCCATTGCTTGCTGGTTTGGATGCGGGCTAATTTGCTGACCCAGCGCCACCAAGCGATTGGTTTCACCTGTCATGGCGGATACCACTACTATTAAACGATAGCCTTGTGCTAAGGTTTGCTTAATTTTTTCAGCAACTGCTTGAATACGCTCCACGCTGCCGACAGACGTACCACCAAATTTTTGTACCCAGAGCTTTGATTCACGCATTAATCATCGACCTCAATCAAACCTTAACTTAAAGTACTCGCTGCTTAACCCAGTTGGTTACGGATGCCAATGCAGCAACCAGGCTTTCGATGTTTTGCTCCTGCCCCAGCTGACCACCACCCATGGCCATTTGTGCTTTGCCACCACCTTTGCCACCCAGCTGCTGCGCAACATAACTAACCAGCTCGCCGGCATGATACTGAGGAATTAACGCATCAGCCACTGCCGCCACCAGATTAATTTTGCCTTCCTGCTCACTAGCAAGTAGCACAATCGCCAAACCTAACTTTTGCACTGACTGATCAAGCAAGATACGCAATTGCTTAATATCAACAGCACCTGGCACCAAAACGGCCAATAACTTTATACCATTGATCTCGATTGTTTGCTCCAGCCATTGATCACGCTGCTGGCTCAACGCCAACTGCTGCGCCGAAGCCAATTGCTTTTCTAGGTTTTTAATCTGCAGCAACAACTGTTGGCTTTTATCCAGCAGCTGCTCAGGCTTAACCTTTAATTGCTGCACCAATTGATTCAGTAATTGCGTTTGTTGCTGAGTAACATCAATAGCATCCTGTCCTGTTGCCGCTTCAATACGACGCACACCCGACGCAATACCAGTTTCCTGCAAAATTTTAAAGTACCCAATGTCGCCAGTGTGACTGACATGCGTACCGCCACAAAGCTCAACGGAAAAAGCGTTACTACCCATGGTCAGTACCCGCACCTGCTCATGATATTTTTCCCCAAACAACGCCATCGCACCGGCTGCTTTTGCTTGCTCTATGTTCATTTGCTCAGTAGCAACATGCGTATTGTGACGAATCTGCTGATTAACCAAACTTTCAATCGCAGTCAACTGCTCAAGAGCAATCGGTGCGTCGTGAGAAAAATCAAACCGCAAACGATCTGCCGTCACCAGCGAACCTTTTTGCTGCACATGTAGCCCAAGTAAACCACGTAATGCCGCATGCAATAAATGGGTTGCCGAGTGATTGGCTTGAATACGCGTACGATTGCTCACATCAATCATCGCTTGTACAGGATCATTGACCGCCAACGGACCAATCAACTTACCTTGATGAATCACTACATCACCATTTTTGATGGTGTCTTCAACCACAAACACCGACTCACCTTGCGCGTTACACAATTGCCCACGATCACCAATTTGACCACCCGATTCGGCATAAAAAGGTGTTTGATTCAGTACAACCTGAGTGTCGGTCAACAACAAGACTTGCGCAGAAACTTCACTGCGGTCATAACCCAAAAACTCAGTCGCTTGGTTGATATCCAGCCGCACATAATCCTCGCTGGAAAACTGACCTTGCTCTTTGGAACGTAAACGTTGCGCGGCCATGGCGTGATCAAAACCCGCCTGATCCAATGGGATATTTTTTTCACGCAGCAAATCCAGCGTTAAATCCAGCGGAAAACCATAAGTATCATAAAGCGTGAAAGCCAGTTGACCTGACAAAGCCTCACTGGGCTTTAAATTCTGCACCGTTTTTTCTAACAGTTTTAAACCTTGATCTAACGTTTCTAAAAACCGCAGCTCTTCGCGCAACAATGCCGCCTGCACTTGCTCGGCACGCGCTCGCAACTCAGGATATGCCTCACCCATTTGTTCAACCAATGCCGGCACACACAAATAAAAAAATGGCTCAGTTGCACCAAGCTTTCGCCCATGACGCACGGCACGACGAATGATACGGCGCAACACATATCCACGACCTTCATTCGACGGCATCACCCCATCCACAAGTAAAAAACTACAAGAACGAATATGGTCGGCGATAACTCTTAAAGACTGTTGCTGTAAATTCGAAATATTCAAAATTTGTGCAATCGCGCCAATTAATGCTTTAAACAAATCAATATCGTAGTTGTTATGGACACCTTGCATCACCGCCGCGATACGTTCCAAGCCCATGCCGGTATCCACAGAAGGTTTTGGCAAATCAACCAATCGACCATTGGCAAACCGCTCATATTGCATAAAAACGATATTCCAAACTTCAATAAAACGATCGCCATCAGCATCAACACTACCGGGTGGACCACCAGCGACCCCTTGGCCATGATCATAAAAAATTTCGGTACAAGGTCCACAGGGGCCGGTATCACCCATCGCCCAAAAATTATCCTTCTCATCTAACTTATAAATACGATCTGCAGGTACGCCGATCTGTTGTTGCCAGATGTCATAAGCCTGCTGATCCGTCCGAAATACCGTAACTGATAATTTGTCTTGGGGAATGGCTAAGACTTCGGTCAAAAATCGCCACGCAAATCGGATAGCGTCTTCTTTAAAGTAAGCTCCAAAGCTAAAATTACCCAGCATTTCAAAAAAGGTATGATGACGTGCGGTGTAACCAACATTATCCAGATCATTATGCTTACCACCCGCTCGCACCACCCGCTGTGATGACACTGCACGCTGATAACTGCGACTACTTTTACCTAGAAACACATCCTTAAATTGCACCATTCCAGCATTGGTGAACAACAAAGTGGGATCATCCCCAGGCACTAGAGAGCTGCTAGACACCACTTGATGGCCTTGATCAGCAAAAAATTTTAAAAAAGCGGCACGAATTTCAGCAATGGTTTTAGCGGTTTTATGGGTCATAACAATCTCATGGGTCATAAAAATTTTATCGGGCAAGGCGACGACATCCGCCGAAAAAGCCAACTCAAACAGCAGGCGTAAAAAGTCTGTATTCTAAAGGAGTGTTTTTTTTTAAACAAATATCATTGATTGCTCATTTAAACCCATCACTTGCACATCATCACTTGCACATCAACCATGAAAAACAGGCTACTTAAATAAATACCACAAGTCGTTACCAAGCTTTACAGAACCGAAGCGTACTTTTCGTTAGCCTAGCAACATCAGTTTTAAAACCATACTTTGGTCGCATAGCCGCATATTAAGGACGAGCAATGAGCGTAGGCAGCATCAGCCAATTTTCAAATTCTTCACCGCTTCTTTTTAACGCTCAAAATATGCAGAGCTTAGCCGCCAATAGCGCACCGGCTATATCAACAAGAATCAAAGAACTGAACGACAATAAAATGATTAATAGGGCCGCCCTGAATAATGTGGGAAGTTCAGCCAAGGGTACTACCGAAACCAATTCTCAAAGAAAGACGCTGCAAGCGTACGCCTCACCCAGCCGCACAGGGCGCTCACGCATTAATCCGTATGACGACACACCCACCATTGAACCCGATTTACCTCACTCACCAGAGAACGACGACAGACCACGCAACCCTTATAACCCCAATCCTTTTTATGCTGCCTCTGAAAAAAACAAACAGCTGAGCGCCGGACCTGCACGTCTCAACCTGCATCAGTTAAAAAAAACCCGTCAATTGACTCAATCTGATGGTCAAAAAAAACCGTTGATTTTTGGGACCCATTTTTCGCCCGGGCAACATGTTCGTGAAATGTTGCGCTGCTTAGCATTGATGGTCGAACCGATTAGAGCACCAAGCTATTAACATCCCGGCTACCAAAACGAAGAAAAGCTTACCAGCCAAATAAATTTTTAATAAAAGGCAGAGTAGGCCTACGTTTAGCGGCTAACGAAGCTTGATCAATTTTATCCAGTAGTAACATGATCTCTGCAAAACTACGCTGACCATGATTTAAAATATAAAGACAAACTTCGTCAGACAATAGCAAACCACGCAACTCTGCTCGATGCTGCAAAGCATATTGCTTCTCTACATCATCCAAAGACTGTAAACGATAAGCTTCAGCGGCACGTAAACGCGACAATAAATCGGCCAAACTGATATGAACAGCATGGGGTGAAGCCTGTGCGGCAAATATTAGCTTAATCTTACGTTGTTGGCAGTGGTTATAAAGCTGGCAATGATTATAAAAATGAAACAGCCGCTCTTCAGCAAGGGCATTACCGTTCAAGCCATCCAAATCATCAATCATGATCAAATCAAACACTCTTGAATCAAACAATAGGGACGCTTCTGACAACCCAAGTGCCGCTGTGTAATGCGTAGCCATCCCTTGTTGCCGAGCAACCTGCGTAAATGCAGACAACAAATGCGTTTTACCACTAGCGGAAGGCCCCCAGATATATAGGAAATCCGGTGAATCTTGTAACAAAAACTGCTGCAATCGTGTCAATAGCTGTTGATTTCGACCCACATAAAAATGTGATAAAGCGTGTTCAACACCAAAAGAAAAGGCAACCGGCACTTGGCATAACTCAGTCACTCTCATCACTCAATTGAATCACGATGACTAGTCGTCTCTGTCATACCGCCTTCATACATTTCGCTATGTAAATACCAGCGATAAGCTTGACGCAAAATCACCAAGATCACAGCAGCAACTGGCAGGGCCAATAACATACCAACAAAACCAAATAACTGCGCACCAGCGAGTACCGCAAAAATAACCGCGACTGGATGCAGGCCAATACGATCTCCCACCAACATAGGCGTAAACAAACTACCCTCTAACATCTGACCCACCACAAAAACCAACACCACTAATCCTGGATGCAGCCAATCTTTAAACTCAACGGCAGCTGTGATGAGCGCAGCGATAATACCGAGAATAAATCCCAGATAAGGCACGATACTCGCGAGGCCAGCCAGTATACCGATCAAAAAAGCAAACGGAATACCAATTAACCACAAACCAAGGCTATACACCAAACCCAAAGCACACATCACCAATAATTGCCCACGTAAAAATGCCGCGAGAACTTCATTACAGTCATGTGCCAATTGCATAATGGTGGGCTCGATAGCGCGTGGTATGAGTTTATGCAAACTGGCCAACATCACATGCCAATCTTTTAACAGGTAAAAAGTAACGACCGGGATCAATGCCAGATTTCCGAGCACACCCAACACCTTCAAACTTGAATTCGTAACCTGCAAAAACACTTGTCCAGCAACATTACCAATGCTGCCCCAGCTACCGGTTGTCGTTGTCGCCATTTTCAACGATTTAAGATCAATACGGCTCAAGTTAATACCAGTGCGTTTCTGTATAAATGGCAACGCCACCTGCTGTACCCACTCAATCATATCGGGGACCTTGCTAATCATCATTTCAATCTGCTGTACCAGCAAAGGTAATGTGATGATCAACGTCATCACGGCTAAGGCTGACAACAAACAAAACACCACCGCCACTGCCCAAGTGCGATAAACACCATGCCGCTGTAAACGCATTACCAAAGGATTACCTAAATACGCAAAAACAGCCCCGACTAAAAAGGGCGGCAACATAGGCTTGAGTAAATAGATTAAACCAACCAACAAGGCCAAAAGCACCAACCATTTGACCGAATTAGAGTGTTGCCAGGTTGGCTGCGACAAAGAATTATTCATTAATTCGTCCACCGATAAGATAAACCGCTGGCCTGCGTTGACACTGCAGACGAAGCAGCCGATAACGAAGCGTCGAGCAGTTGTAATCGACCATCCTCCGCAAAACGCTGCGACAGATTCGTAGCCGGTACCGCTGTGCGCAACCGATAAGTCGCCTGCTGAGTGGTGATTTTTTGCAATTGCGCATCTTCTATCCAAGATAAGCTGCTTAAATACGTTTCTAACGCCTGCTGTGCACTAAAGCTTGTCAATTGCGTCACGCTGATCGCTAACCATTGCGACTGACCCTGTGGTTGACCAATGGGCGTGTCGACTTGTTTCATCGTTAGTAATTGCTGATCGATAACTGTCATCGCTTGTTCCAATAATTTTTCTAGACTGGGTTTTTTGCCTTCGAACCAATAAGAGCGACCACTTATCACCAACATCCAATGCCCTTCCCATTGCACATCAACGGTTGGTTTCACCGAACCAATTACCAAACCATCATGGGGATAGCGCTGCGACGCTTTTTGGATGGGCTCCAATAAAAAACCAAAAACATCTCGTGGCTGAACTAAACGTTCGTCACGAGGATCCATTAATGGCAAAAACATGGATAACGAATGCGCTGTCGATGCTGCTGCAAGCGCTTCGGCAAAAGGTTTGGTGGTTGCAGTACTCCATACGGCTTTCGGATCGCCAATCAGCTGTCGATGAGCGCCACTTTCCAGCGCCCACCAATGTAACAACTTGATACCCTGGGCTTCTACCACAAGCGCTTGAGTTTGCTGCAAACGCAGCATGATGGCATCACCTTCGTAATGCAGCACCAATAGCGCGGCCCCTAAAGCTGGATCCACCGGTGACTCATAACGATAATCACGCAAAGAATCCATAGGCTGCTTCAACAAAGCACGTTCACCCTGCTCATTAAATGATTGACCACTGCTGCGAAAACGGGCTATCACTTGTTTTAAGCCTTCTAATACCAAGGCAGGATCCACTTCTGCAGTACGTGCTGCCACTGGCAGACGTGCCGTAAAAGCATCTTCAGAATTAATAGCTTCAGCACCGATAGACTCGGCACACACTTCAGCATGGACAAAAACCACCAAGCATAAGCACGTCATTAGCACCAAAGTGCAGAAGCGCTCTCCAATTTGCGCCACATTTAATCTTAATACCCGCAACATTTTTACCTGCTCCTAAGCTCAGCTGACTAAATTCTCACAACGCATCACCCACACGGCCTACCGTTATTGACTGCTTGCCAGTATAATCAAGAACCCTTATGGATCAACTTGATAATCCAACATGACGCATTCAAATTCTTTAACTTACGCACAAAGCGGTGTCAATATTGACGCTGGTAACGCCCTAACACAACGCATTAAACGCATCGCCAAACGCTGCACGCGCCCTGAGGTACTCAGTGATATCGGCGGCTTCGGGGCTTTATGTGGCCTACCCCAAAAGTATCGCGAACCTATCTTGGTCTCGGGAACCGACGGCGTTGGCACCAAGCTGAAGCTGGCGATAGATCTGCAGAATTTTAATACTATCGGTATTGATCTGGTTGCCATGTGTGTTAATGACATCATTGTTGTCGGTGCTGAACCATTATTTTTTCTCGATTATTTTGCCACCGGCAAACTCGATGTTGATCAAGCAGAATGCATCATCAGCGGTATTGCCGATGGTTGCGCACAAGCGAACTGTGCATTGATTGGTGGTGAAACGGCAGAAATGCCCGGCTTATATCAAGCGGACGATTTTGATTTGGCAGGCTTTTGCGTCGGCGTCGTCGAAAAATCACACATCATTCGCGCCGATGCCGTGCAAATTGGCGATCAACTGATTGCACTGGCCTCCAGCGGTGTGCATTCTAATGGCTATTCATTGGTGCGTAAAATTTTAACTGATCGCAACATTGACCTGCACAGCCACCCGCTACATGCTGAACAAACCATCGGTCAACAACTGCTCACGCCGACACGCATTTATGTCAACAGCATTCAAAAGCTAATTCAGCATCTGCATCAACTAGGCAGCAACGTCCATGGTATCAGCCATATCACCGGCGGTGGTATTTTAGAAAATCTACCGCGCTGCTTGCCTGACTCCGCGTGCGCCGAGGTCAATCTTAACAGCTGGCAACAACCGGATTTATTTAACTGGCTGCAAGGTCTTGGCCCCATTGATCACAATGAGATGTTACGCACCTTTAATTGTGGCGTAGGCATGGTGATCTGCGTCAGTGCCAAAGACACCGAAACCGCATTAGAAAATTTACGCGCCAGTGGCGAAACGGCATGGCACCTCGGCCAAGTTAGCGCACGTCAAGACGAAACCATTCGTTTTGTTCGCAGTTAACCGATCCCAGATGAACAATAACTGAATGGCACACGCACGCAAAGCTCGACTGGCGGTATTAATTTCGGGTCACGGTTCTAATCTGCAAGCTTTAAGTGATCATATCCAAGCGTGTCGCCTACCCGCCGAGATAACCTTGGTGATCAGCAATCGCGCCGACGCGCATGGCTTGCAACGAGCAGCAGACGCCAACCTTACGCATCTGTTCTTGCCGTCGCAAGGCATATCCCGCGAAGCTTACGATCAAATACTAATGAACACCCTGAGTTATTATCAACCAGACTGGATCATTCTTGCTGGATTTATGCGGATCCTAACGGCTGAATTTATCCGTGCATTTGCGGGGCGAATTATTAATATTCACCCCTCCCTACTACCGGCTTATAAAGGGTTACACACACATCAACGCGTACTCACAGACCAACAAATCGAGCATGGGTGCAGTGTGCATATCGTCACTGCCGAGCTTGACAATGGCCCATTGCTGGCACAAGCGAAACTCGACATCACTTATCCCATTACTGAAAGCACATTGGCAGCTCAGGTTCATGATTTAGAGCATCAGCTCTACCCACTGACCTTGTTTGGGTTATGCTCCAAGCAGTGCTATGATTCTCAAAGCCAAAGTTGGCGGCCTGCAGACAATTACCAACAGGCAATTTTTGCGCAACCACTCACCGCCCTTCAACTGAAGCAAGTATTTCAAACATGGGTAAATTGCTAACGGCATTATTGCTTGGCCTGAGCTTCAGCTCTCTGCAATTCAATTCCGTGCAGTTCAATACCCTACAGGCAGCAGATGATGTTGCAGTGAACGCAATCATAAAAAAAAAGAGCACGACTTCCTCACCCAACGCCCAACAACATGCACAGATGCAACCTTATCGTGCCCAATACAACTTACGCTCCAGTAAAATGCCACTGACCGCGAACGCCATCCACACCTTAAAAAGGTTGCCCGATGGCAAGGCCCAGCTCAACACACAAGCACGTGCGTTATTTAGCGAACTCACTGAAACGGCTATTATTAAATGGCAAAACTGCGATAGCCAATCCATCACTTATGATTATGCTCGCCAAGTTTTCAATAAAATCATCAACTACCAACAAGTCTTCGACTTACATCAAGCGCGTTATCTGCGAGACGGTAAAGCGATCACGATTCCACTGCAAACAGCACCACCAATAGATGACAAACTGCTATCTCAACTCAAATTACGCTGCCACGTCAAAGCGGGTGAAAAAAAATTCAGCCTTTTAATGCTGGATAAAGATCAAATCAAAACCCAGAACTTTCAAGTTATTGGCCGCGAAAACCTACGCCCACCGATTGGCGATGTGCAAACCATTAAAGTGGAGCGCTTACGAGAACCTGCCAGTAAACGTACCACCACCATCTGGTTAGCACCACAGTGGGATTATGTCGTGGTCAAAGCTATTCAAGAAGTTGACCATGAAGTAGTGACTTTAGAGTTAACCGCCTTGGAATTTTTATAATCATTCAGGACGCAAAACAAAATAGTACTCACAACCAACTAAACAGTCAGGGCTCCCTAGCACTTTTTAACCAAATAGCGCCTTTTCACGAAAAGAGTCCTCAATAGAACAAGCC
The DNA here is from genome assembly GCA_031409375.1 of Gammaproteobacteria bacterium. Classification (GTDB taxonomy): domain Bacteria; phylum Pseudomonadota; class Gammaproteobacteria; order Pseudomonadales; family JANQJO01; genus JANNXD01. The sequence continues at coordinate 38,328 of JANNXD010000062.1, forward strand.
ATCCTTCTACTTTTAAGGGATTTAAGCCGTTTTTCAGGAACTGGCAACTGCTTAAGCAAATTCATACAGAAGC
>JANNXD010000063.1:0-41729 GCA_031409375.1 Gammaproteobacteria bacterium
AACTGGCGGAAAGTGAAAAAAAAGCCACCGGCCGCACACTCGCCAAAGTGCTAATCGATTTAGGCTTTATCGATGAAAGCCGCCTTATCAAAGTACAATCCGACAGCCTGGACATGCCCTTTGTTGATCTTAAAGGCTTTCCTGTTAACAGCGACTTAATCAAACTACTTCCCGAAGCACAAGCCAGGCGTTATCGCGCGATTGTCTTAGAAGAAACCAGTGACGCACTGAAAGTTGGCGTCGTGGATCCATTCGACATATTTTCTGTCGATGAAATAAAACGCACCCTCGGCAAAAAAGTGAATTTAGCCATTGTGCGAGAAGTGGAGATGAATGCCATTTTTGATAACACTTACACCAACGATGCGGAAATTTCGTCATTGGCGCAAGAGTTAGAGACCGATCTGGTTGATACCGGTATGAATTTTTCGCTCAGCGACTCGAACGCCACCGCTGAACAAAGCGACGCACCGGTGGTGCGGTTTATTGATAACATTTTTAGCGACGCTGTCAAAAACAAAGCCTCCGATATTCATATTGAACCAGAAGAAAAACAAATTCGCATTCGCCTGCGAATTGACGGCATATTGCATGAACGCATTATCAAAGAAAAACGCATTGCCACCGCAATTGTCATGCGGTTAAAAATTATGTGTGATCTCGATATTTCTGAAAAGCGCATCCCACAAGACGGTCGTTTTCAAATGACCTTAAAAGATCGAAAAATTGATGTGCGCTTATCCACCATGCCAACACCTTATGGTGAATCCATGGTGATGCGTTTGCTGGATCAAACCAGTATTGACTTGGACATTGGCGCACTGAATATGCCACCTGCGGTGGATGCCAGATTCCGCATGTTAATCTCACGCTCGCATGGCATGTTTTTAGTCACAGGACCCACCGGTAGCGGTAAAACCACTACTTTATATTCAGCATTAAATGCGCTCAACAAACCCGAAAACAAAGTCATCACTGCTGAAGACCCAATTGAATATCGTATGGAGCGCATCAATCAAGTTCAAGTCAACACCAAGGTTGGGTTAACCTTTTCCGCTGTTTTACGTGCCGCACTGCGCCAAGATCCCGATATTATTTTGGTCGGTGAGATTCGCGATGGCGAAACCGCAGAAATCGCTTTAAAGGCAGCGATGACTGGTCACTTGGTGTTATCCACTTTACACACCAATGATGCCATCAGCTCAGCTTTTCGCTTAGTTGATATGGGTGCCAAACCATTTGTCGTGGGCTCGAGCGTATTGGGTTTTATGGCCCAGCGTTTAATTAAACGCATTTGTAGCCATTGCATCGAAGATCAAGTTTTGGATCATCAACAACGCGCACTGATTCGTGCTATTGCAGAAAACGATGCCGAAGCTGCATTGCAAGCACAATTTAAACACGGCAAAGGGTGCAATCACTGCAATAACACCGGCTATAAAGGCCGCTTAGGGGTCTATGAACTCCTACAAATGACAGAAAGCTTAACAACCGCCCTGCAAAAAAATGATGCAGATTTATTTACCCAGATCGCCCGCAAACAAGACGGCTATGAGCCCTTATCAAAATGTGCGTTACGTTATGCCATGCAAGGCACGACTTCATTAGACGAAGTCTTTCAGTTAGCTACTTCAGACCGCATGCTCACCGGCATAGAAGCCGATGAAGCACATTAAACCATGGCCAAATTCGCCTATAAAGGCCGCAACAAATCCGGCAAAATAGTCGAAGGCCAATTAGAAGTTGCCGATCGCAACGCCGCTGGCGAAGACCTCATCAAAAAAGGCATCATTCCAGTTTCTATTGAGCCATATGTCGAACAAGTCGATTTATTAAAAGCATTCAATGCCCGTTTTAATGCCAAAAAACCCACACCAGAGACGTTGATTATTTTTAGTCGTCAGATGACCGCGCTGATGCGTGCTGGCGTGCCCTTATTAACCGCGCTGCGGGGTTTATCGGGTTCAGTACGCGGCCGTTTGCTCTCGGATCGATTGCATCAAATTGCCGATGATTTACAAAATGGCCAATCACTGACTTCTGGGTTTCAAAAAAACACCGACCTATTTGACCCCATATTAATTTCGTTAATTCATGTCGGCGAAAATACCGGCAAACTCGATGAAGCTTTTACGCAAATGGGTCACTACCTCACCATGGAGCGCGACACCAAAAAACGCATTAAACAAGCTACGCGTTATCCCAAAATGGTACTTTCTGGTTTGGGTATCGCAATGGTAGTACTGAACATTTTTGTTATTCCCAACTTTGCCAAAGTGTTTGAAAAATTTCATACTCAGCTACCTTTGATGACACGCATTCTCCTGGGAACTTCGCATTTTATGGTGAATTATTGGTGGGTGCTCGGCATCATGATTGGCGGCATTTATTATGGCAGCAAACAATATTTGCAATCCGATCAAGGCAGCATGGCCTGGGATCAATACAAATTACAGATGCCCATTATGGGCAAGATTTATGAACGAGTTTGTTTAGCACGCTTCTGTCGAATTTTTTCTTCGCTATATGGGTCTGGCGTCCCGATTTTACAATCTTTAAATGCCGTTGCAGGCACGGTGGGCAATAAATTTATTGCCAAAGCCATTCTGGGCATGCACACCACCATTGATCGCGGTGAAGGACTCACCATCGCGGCCAGCAGCTCAAAAATTTTTACACCATTAGTCATTCAAATGATTGCCGTTGGTGAAGAAACGGGACGCATTGATCAAATGCTCGATCAAGTTGGACAATTCTATGAAGAAGAAGTGGATTTTGATTTAAAACAATTAGCCGATTCAATTGAACCCATTTTATTAGTCGTCATGGGTGGCATGGTGCTGGTGTTAGCTCTGGGTATTTTCTTACCCATGTGGGAATTGGGTTCGGCGGTTAAACATTAGCATCATGATTTAAGCCGATAAACTTGAGTTTTTATTGGTGAATAATTTTGCTTGAGCCGTATTTAATAAAGTATCTCGTAAGAAAGTACTGGCTGAGAGAATCTCAAGACCGATGATTTCACCTTTTTGATCAAGTTCAGCCGTAATATTTTCTGATAACTCCACGCTATTGAATTCATCGCCATCACCAATATTAATATGGATAATATCTTCATCTTGAAAATATCTAAGCTTTGGTGTGTTCATAATACGTACCTACCTGTTTTTATCCGAAAATTAATTTGCTGACGAGTTGTAGCATGTACTGTAACAGGATGAATCACTTCATCCATTTTTTCATAAGGAATACATACTAGAATCTTTCCATGATCACCAATTGCGATAATGCGATTTGTTTCTGCATCCAAATACCTTTCCGCACTAAACTTAAGAAGTTCCTCTATCATTTGCAAATCAAATCCTCTGGATTCAATCCGAAACTTCATATACCCAGAAAAAATGATGGATCTCATTGTGCTTCCTTACATCTTAATACAGCTTCACTCCAAATTATCCATTAAATTTTAAAAACCGGCCACCCTCATTTTCTGAGACAGTTTGGCATTATTTGCTACCAACGCAAAAACCAAAAAAATACGTTGCGAGTCGGCCTCTATACTAAAACCCTAACAAGCCCTGAAGTAGGCGCAGCCAGCAAACACTATCAAAACGCCAGTTGTTGTGATTTCACACAAATTATATGTCTGAAATTTGAACTGTGTTGCAAACTGTATCTATACTCTATTCACCGTCAAATTCACGCCTGGATACACACGCACCATAAGGACTGTAACGATGAATACAAAGATCTCCCACCGCAATGCACACGCTCAAGCAGGCTTTACTTTAGTCGAATTGATCATGGTGATCGTCATCTTGGGCGTCTTGTCCGCGTTTGCATTGCCTAAGTTTGCCGACCTAACCGATGATGCAGATGTTGCCGCCGTAAAAGGCGCAAGAGCATCCATCGCTTCTGCGGTTGGTATTGTACATGCAGCCTGGTTAGCTGGTGGATCAACTGGTACAAGCGTTACCCTTGAGGGCGTTGCATACACGACAACTGCCACTGGTTACCCAACCCTGACAACAATTGATGATGTTGCTGGTCTGGATTGTACCAACGACTGGGATTGCACGGTTTCTGGAACAACGGTTGTTCAATTTGCTAGAAAAGGCCAACTCGCGTCGGTTGGTAAAAGTTGCTTCGAATATACCGAAGCTACAGCGGCGGTCAGTGCCTCTAAAACTGTGGCCGTGGCTGGTTCTTGTCCTTAAATATATTCAAAGCCAAACCGCTTAGCATTCATTTTTATGCTAAGCGCTCTCGGTCAACCATCTCCACTTTGAATGACCTCCTGAATGCAAACCACTCAAAGTGATTCTCGTTTTTTTAACTCGCTACCATCAACATGTGGCTTCACCTTAATTGAATTAATTATGGTCATTGTCATTCTTGGCGTGCTGTCGGGTTTTGCATTACCCAAATTCAGTAATCTCGTGAGTGAAGCCGAGCAAGGTACAATAGAAGGGGCTGTCTCCAATGTTAAATCGGCAGCTGGTATTGCTCACACCAAATGGCTCATTGCTAACAGTAATCCTTCCACCATCAATTTAGAAGGCTCTACTATCGACATAGTTAATGGCTACCCTTCTGCCAATATTGTTGCAACCAATGGCAATATTGCGATTGCTGCGGGATTAGTGGATTCCGACTGGGTCAAAACCAACCCCTCTGCCATTAATAAAATGAGCATTACTTTTAAAAATTATTGTTTTACTTATACGGAAGCAGCGAGCTTAGGCAGCGAACCTAGTGTCAGCGACGTGCAAGCGGCACCCTGTCTTTAAATCAAACGGAGCCAAAACATGGATGGTAAGTTTTGCTCCTTTAGCCTGATTGCAGTGGCTTCCCTACTAGGGCTGGTACTGTTTCAAGGCACGTTGGGTATTTTTTATCTGGATGACTTCAGCAACCTCAATCGGATTGAATTAATTGATAGTCAACCGAACGGTTTACTGGCATTTTTATTCGCAGATCGGATTGGACCTCTCGGAAGACCCTTTTCTTTATTAACCTTTGCTTTACAGAAAAATAGTTGGCCAGATAATCCATTCGATTTTAAAATTATTAACTTATTAATTCATATCGCCAATAGCATTTTGGTTATTATCATCAGCAAACTATTATTAGCCAAACACATTCTGAACAATAAAAACTGTTTCAAGATATCCTTGCTCATCGGTTTACTGTGGGCATTAGCTCCCATTCAGTTCACCAATGTATTTTACGTCGTTCAAAGAATGAACCTACTGAGCAGCGCCTTTGTATTAGCTGCAATTTATGTTTATTTAAACTATAGAGCTCAATTTTTTTCACTACCATCTTCAAAAAAAACCAGCATTGTAGTGTCATTTTTTTTTATCATAACGCTTAGTGTTTTTAGTAAAGAAAATGGCATATTGGTTTTTTGTTATCTATTGATTATCGAATCCTTACTATTTCACGAGTACAAAGCATCAAAAAAAATACTGCTATTGTTATCAACTCTCGTTTTAATCATTTTCATGATCGTTGCTTTTTCTCAATACCATTCAAACGGCTATCATCTGCGTGATTTTACTTTAAAAGAAAGATTACTTTCTCAAAGTCGCATTCTCTATGAATACCTATCCCTGATTATTTTTCCTGACTCAAGCCGATTGGGGCTCTATCACGACGACTACATAGCATCTAAAAGTTTGCTAGAGCCGATAAGCACGTTGTTTTGCAGTGTTTTTTTTATCATGCTGTTAATCATCGCCAATCTTGTTAAAAGACGTGTCCCCTTGTTCAGCCTTGGAATATTTTGGTTTTTTATTGGCCACTCGTTGGAATCAACGGTTTTATCATTGGAGCTGTACTTTGAACATAGAAATTATCTACCTTCATTCGGCATATGGATAGCCTGTATAGGATTAGTCATTCACAACTGGGGCAGCATTAAAAAATATCGACGAGTTTTATCGATCGCTTTATGCAGTTACCTTATTTTTATTGCATATAGCGCTTATTATCAATCTTACTTATGGGGAAAACCAAACCTCTATGCGTATCAACAAGCAATCGATCATCCACTATCCTTACGCGCCCGATACAGTTTAGCCACTGCCCTTATGAAAAGCGGAGAATTAAAAAAAGCACAAGACATAATTGCCAATCACCCACAAGGTAATATCGATCCGGAAGCCATTGTTCGACAATGGTTCGCAGGTTGTGCTGCAACCAGCGCCGATTTAATGCCCACACTATCAATCAATACAACCATTAATATTCAAAAATGGCTTATGACCATCAACATGCTACAAAAAATTCTCGAGAAACCCTATTGCTCAGAAAGTATGCGAACGCTTGCTTATACCAGTTTACAGAGACTATCCGCTAGCTTTCATGAAAGAGAAGAATTTTTTTTAGCGCTTGGCCGATATGAGCACATGATCAACCAACCCAATAATGCTTTTAATTATTTACAACAGGCATTTAAAATAAAAGAAAATCTTGAAACTGCTCAGATATTAATTGAACTGTGCGAAACCTTACAGCTTGATGAAGAAAAAAAATATTACATTCAAAAGTATAATGCGCTAATAGACAATCGATTCTTATATCGACTCATTTATAAAAGACATGATGCGTAGGTTACGGTGGTTCGGTATTTAGCGGAACCTGCCATTTCGCAACCGCCATTTAAAAAAATTTCACACCGCAGAATGTTGGATTATTTTTTCGCGTTAATTTTGAAATCATCTTGAAGATTTTTCCAGTGTGCTCTGAGCTGTTTTTTTTGTGCATCTTCCATTGGCAAATTTTTTAAAGCTTCCGGCCACAAGGATCGTGCTTTGGTAATGGTGTCAATAAGGTGCGGCTTGATTGCACGCCAAGGAATTCCTGCCTTATCTGCCCACGCCTCAAAATGTGCCATGGTTACCGTGTACCACGCTTTGGTTTTGCCAAGGTTTAGTGCGAATTTTGTTTCATTTGTGATATACACCTTTGTTGTCACTATGTCATAAGCAGGACTTAGCTTAGGGGTAATTTGATCGGGGTATAGCAGACTCCAATTCTTCAAATGCGCATCACCATTGGCGAGCAGAATATTGGCCAGTAATCGACGCGCCAATTGCTGCACATCGGTCAAACCATCCCCGGAGTATTCATAGATAATCTTGCCAATATTTTCGTAATTAGCCGCGTTATATTTGTCGCGAGGATACTGCACCAAAACTTGCGCAAAATCTTCGGCATGAATGCGTTGCTTGCCATCACGATCAAAACGCTTGATGGCAAAAGCTATTTCCTCATTTGGCAAATTGATCGACGGAAGATTGTCGATTGCGCCGAGTTCTACCAGTTTTATTTCGGGAATGTCGACGCCGACCATCGCAGCCAAGGACATCGCGGTAAATTCATTCAACGGCACAAAGGGATGCTTGGTTGATGGGGTCTTGATGATCCAATCACCCAACTCGCTGCCCTTGGTTAAGTTGTAACGACCATCTTTTTCTTTCATTGAGAACTTCATTTGGATGCCTGCCAATGAAAAATTATTGCTCTTGTTTTCATCAGAAAAATTGGCACCAAAAAACTTTACGACCTTGGCCTTGCCATAGGTTGATAGCACACTTTCTGGCACCTCTTCTGGCTGCATAGCAACAGCAACCAGTGCCCCGGGCAAGTCCCGCCCAAGATAGGCCAAGATTTGAAACTCATTGTCCACATGTACCTTCAAGCTTTGTGCGATCAATTCACGAAGTGCACCTTCAGGCAATAGATTGGATAGAGTCGGATGCAACTGAAAGTGCTTTAGCCATGGCGTTTTCATAACCTCATTGGCTTTAGAATACTTTGGATGCGTAATTAGACTGAAAGTCGGTCGATTTACATCATGGCGAAACTCGTCCGCAAAACTCAGGACATTGCGTCCGCCTTTGAACCCTGCCAGATAACCGATCAACCGGCCATGAAGCGTTAGTTTTAAAACATGTACTGTTTCAGATTGATCAGAGAAGATCATGCGTCATCATCCGTAAGAAGACCGTGCCACGGATTGTCCGCGACTGCGTTGCCGTCCGGTTCTTGCGTCGCTGTCGTGAGCTGAACACCCGATTGCAGGCGCCCTTCTAAAATTGCCTTTACGGTGCTGAGTCGATCTTGCGGGATCAGCATAATTTCGCTTTTAAGTCCTTTGGCAAGAAGCTCAAGCGTATCCAGCCTTGGGTTGCCCTTGGCTTCCAAACGCTGATACTGCTGACGCGAAACACCCACGCGAAGCAACATGTCATGCTGCTTCAGTCCCAGCGCAATTCTGCGTTTTTTGAGTTGATCCAGCAGTGATTCCATAAGTGAAATCCATATATTGCTTTTTTTGAAAAAGAAATATATTAGATTCCTTACTAATAAATAGCAACAAATATGATGCTTTTGCATAATAGAGACAAAGCATGCCTTGTCTCTTCGGTGGTCCGAGGTTAACAACTGGGCATACGTATCGTGAATACGCATTCTGCGCATAGATGCTTGATTTTAAGCTACTGTTATCTCAGCAGGTTTTTTTATGAGAGAAGCAGACTCAACTTCAATGTCACCAACTTCATCAATGCAAAAACACCATCAGCTTGGCTTCACCATGATCGAGCTGATTATGACTATTGTCATTATTGGCATCTTGTCGGCATCGGCGCGGGCATTATTGTCCACGGAAGCATTTGATCAGCGTTATCTGGTAGATGACTCACTCATGGCGCTTCGCTATGCGCAACAAATTGCGGTGACTCAAGGTTGTAGCGTGCAGTTCAACATTGACAATACTGGCTTTCGCTTAAAACAAAACACCAATTGCACCACTGGCGCTGCAGCGTCTTACACCACCGACATTACCCGCCCGAACAGCAGCGACATTTATAATAATACAACGATGAATAGCACTACCGTCACATCCTCCACGATTGTGTTTTATCCACAAGGGTGGGCTTGCGCCAGTGATGGCACGAGTAGCGCAACCACTTCCATTATTTTCAGCGGCGCTTTTTCTAAAACTTTAAAAGTCGACTGCGGCAGTGGATACAGTTATGAAGGCTAATTTGCGGGGCTTCACGTTAATTGAAATGATTATTACCATTACCTTGGCAGGAATAATGGCAGTCGGCGTCGTGCAGGTCAGCGGAAAAATGGCCAGCCGATCAGCCAATCCCATGCTGCGCTATCAAGCCATTTCCATCGCCGAAGCCTATTTAAATGAAATACTCGCCAAAAAATTTGCAGTGATGAGCGATACGGTTAAATGCAACACAGCGCTATCACGCGCCAACTTTGAATACATTTGCCAATACAACGGATTAACCGATGCCGGCGCAAAGGACCAAACCGGCACAGCAATCACAGAATTATCGGCTTATACCGTTACCGTCACGGTGGCACAATCTGCATTGCTAGGCGACATCAATACCGCAACGGAAACCCAGTTGATCAGCGTTGCTGTCGATGGTCCTGAAGACTTAGATGCCAGCTTAAGCGCGTATCGGAGTAATTTCTGATGCGGCGCATTTATTCAGGTTTCACTTTAATTGAATTAATCATCGTCATTACCTTGATGGGCAGCATGCTCGCCATTGTCGGCGCGTTTATGAATAAGCCCTTTCAAGCTTATGAAAACCAATCCAATCGCTCAAAATTAGTGACGGTGATTACCTCAGCACTGATCAACATGAAACGGGATATTAATAATTCCGTGCCCAATAGTTTGCGTGTCGCCACCTCAGGCAGCAACACTTCACTCGAAATGCTCAACATCTATACGGGTGGGCGCTATCGATACACAGATTTAGCAGGTATTGCTGATGCCTTATCACCTGGATTTGCAGATGATGAATTTCATGTGCTGGGTACCGTCAAACCTTTTACAGTCGCAAGCGCTTATCGTTTAATTGTGAACCCTTTAAATACCGTACGTCTCTACCAGGCAGCCGTACTCACCAGCGCGCCTTTCCAAGGCATTATTACGCCAGCGGCCACCACGCTTACCCTAACGGAAGACGCCGCCACTAATGAAGATAAAATTAAGCTTTCTAGTGCTTTTCAGTTTGATTTACTCGGCACCGGATCGCGGCGAAAACGCTTTTATATTAGCGACACCCCCATCACTTACCGTTGTGATATGACGGCAAAAACTTTAACGCGTTATCGGGGTTATAGCATCGTCGATCCACAAGCCACAGGCATTCCCAGTGGCGCACAAACTCCTGACCTCATATTAGAAAATTTGAATATTTGCGTGATCACTTATGATGCGGGCACAGCAACCCGCAGCGGTGTGGTCACCATTAAACTTGGCACCAGCATTGATGGCGAATCACTCAATATGGTACAACAGCTACAAGTGAGTAATTCTCCATGACCATAAAACCCTTTATGCGTTCTTTAAAACAACAGCACGGCATGGCGCTGATGACCATGATTTTTTTAATGGTGGTGATAGGCTCCGCTTTAACATTTATGGCGAAATTATCGCAACAGCAAAACTCTACCAACAATCTCGCGGTGATGGGGGCACGCGCCAAATGGGCTGCGATGGCGGGTCTTAATTGGGCCGCTTATAAAATCGATCAAACCCCAGATTGCCCAACGCCACCCAGCCCGTTTAAGCTCAGCGAAAAGGACCTCAATAATTTCACCATCACCATCACCTGCACGGAAAGCAACTACAACGAAGGCGCCAGCACGGTGAGTATTTTTCTGGTGGCCTCTAGAGCAGAATATGGCAGCCTCGGCAATCCGGATTACGCCTTTCGCGAGCTCGAAGTGGTGATGGAAGAAAAATCGCTTTAAACTCATCAACTGATGTTGTAAAACCAAAATGAAATCGCAATATGCTAGACTCTCAACGCTTGTGAATCTACAACAGATCAAAGAGAAAACTTGATGAAGCGGCCCGAACATTTACCAGCGTTCACCAGTCCACCCCTAGATGAGGTAGTGGTTGGCGTCCAGTTCGCTCCAGTCCAGTCATACACGCCAGTTAACTCAAGGGATGTATGGGAACTGTTCAAAAGTGAATTCCCTAAGGTTCAAGAACAGTCTCTACTCCCCCAACAATTCGAGACTTTTGGTGGAGCGAACCTCCAACCAAGCATTCATTTTCAGATCGGGGCGCCTCTTGGTAGCCGTCTATGGTTCATATCTGAAGCGGAAAATCATCTGCTTCAATTCCAGTCAGATCGTTTTTTGATGAACTGGAAAAAAAATCCGAACCCTCAGCCATATCCAAGATTTGAGGGTATTGCCGACGCGTTTGAAAAGCATCTGATCTCGCTGGCTAAGCACTTAGATTCACAATTGAATTATGCCCTTCATGTCAATCAAGCTGAAATCACTTACATCAACAATATTCCTATAGACGACTTCGCTAACGCAGGAAGATGGCTCAGTGTTTGGAACGATGGAATATTGAATATCGAAAACCTCAACACCAGTTTCAACGAAATCGTTAACGATAAAACAGGGAAAGCCTATGCACGCCTGTTTCATGCCATACAGTCGGCGAATACGCTTGATGGCAAACACAAAGTACTGAATTTGTCGCTGACATTTAGAGGTAAGCCGCTCGCTAATGATATCGAGGCAGCGATGAGCTTTCTGCGAGCAGGGCGGGAAGCAATTGTCATGCGGTTCAAGCAAATGACAACAGCGTTTGCACACCAGCATTGGGGAATTCAAAAATGAATAATGTGCACCAAATGAATTCAGTTTTCCAAAACAAACGACCTAGCTTTGCCCATGATGAGTGCCGTAACATTTCTTCAGCCACATCTAGTGTGATAGTGCGCCTTCCAAATCACCAATCTCGCTGGATCACCGAATTAATGTATCGTTTTAATGAGCTAACTGCACTCCCCCACGGATGGGACGGATATGCTGGACGCCCCGTGTCTTTTGAGTGCGCACAATTTGCAGCTAAGATGATTGATTGCCTATTCGTCGAAGGTATTTCAGCACCACAGATTGTTCCAGGCGGAGACGGTACCCTCCAAGTTGAGTGGCATGAAAATCAATACGATGTCGAGATCGATGTTTTTGCACCGAACGACGTCCTAGCGGTTAGGCGTAACCATAGAACCGGTGAAGTTCAGGAGCTTGAATTTCAGATGGATTTCACATTACTCAGCGAATGGATTGCCGACCTTGGACAAGTTCATGCACAAGCACGTGCGAGTGCTTAGTCAGAATGGCTATTGACCCATATGATGAAGCACAAATCAGCGCAACCGATACGATCATCCGTCGCATCAATCGTGAGCAACATGTCGTCTGGGATGAGAACCGACAAAAGCACCGCATCTCCACAAAAGCTTATAACAAATCTTCTGGGCTCAAATCTGGCATGTCGGTCGATATCGAGAAATTGATTATTAATGCCGGCGAAGACCCCACCACCTATGTGACAACGCCAGTATTCACGGGCTCTGTTAAGTTTTCTGCGAGTGACGTCAGGATGCTTAATCTTTGGGTTGGATATGAACCCGTTCAAGAGAACCCCCATCACGGCGAGGTGTGGGCGACGACGGAAAAAAAAAGCTTTTCCGATGGACAAAAGAGCGGGCTTGCTAATATTGCTCGCTGGTATGTCGAGCTGCCCGAGGTTGATCTTGCCTGATTACAGCGAAGCCAAAATCACCCTCAACCTTCCACCAAAATATCCGCCAATTCATCACACACCGCCAAGCGATTAAAATGTTTTCGCCACACCAATCCTACTTCGCGATACGCATTTTTACCTAACGGCAAGGCTTCAATTTGAGTGTGTTTTAACACACCGCCGGTGATGGCGATTTCGGGTAAAAAACTCACTCCCAAATCTTGGTCTACCATTTGAATTAACGAACACAAGCTGGTTGCTTTAAACGGCATCACGGTGCGACTGTCTTTTAGTTGGCATGCATGTAAAGCTTGCGCACGCAAACAATGCGCTTCTTCCATTAGTAACACACTGTGCTCGGGTAACTGATTTAAATCTTTTAACATCGCATTTGAAATATCGCGATGCTTATGTTTAATCAGATGAAAGACATCTTTAAATAATACGCGACTGGGAAATCCACTTAAATCAAACGGAAATGCCAAGATAAGTACATCCAACATTCCAGACTGCAACTCTTGCAACATCACATGGGTGTAATTTTCCGTTAAATACAATTCTAAATTCGGATATTGCTTACGAAAATGCCGAATGATTTTGGGTAGCACATAAGGTGCTAGCGTGGGAATACAACCTATGACTAATCGTCCTTTAAAAGGATCAATACTGCCAGTGACTTCATTAATCATTTCTTCGGCTTTTTCTAATAAATCTACACTCGCTCGCACCATATTGATGCCTTGCTCAGTGAACTTGATATTGTGAGTATCACGCTCCACCAACTTAACATCCAATTGTTCTTCAAGTTTACGGATACTTGAACTTAAAGTCGGCTGGCCCACATAACACATCTCGGCTGCTTTACTGAAACTTTTGGTTTCGTAAAGACTGACCAAATAACGCAGATCACGTAATGATGGTAAATTTGTCGGCATTTCCAGGCTCCTGTTTGAACGACAAAACCAATATTATCGATTAATTTAATAGTATATATATTTATTATTCATTTAACAAATATGGCTTTATAGTCCATTCTCATTAAGCACAAACAATCAACCTAAACATCTAACACACATTCCATTAAACCAAGAGGACTTACTATGCTAACTGTCGGCGATCACTTTCCTGATTTTCAAGTTACTGCGGTCAAACCCAAATTTAATCATCATGAAGAAAATGGTGTATCCGCGTTTGAAAACATTAACCAATTGAGCTTTTCCGGCAAATGGAAGGTCATCTATTTTTACCCGAAAGATTTTACCTTCGTCTGCCCTACCGAGATAGTCGAATTTGCCAAACTCAATCATGAGTTTATGGATCGTGACACCATCGTCATGGGCGGCAGTACTGATAATGAATTTTGTAAATTGGCGTGGCGCCGCGAGCATAAAGACCTCAATGGTTTGAATCAATATTCGTTCGCTGATGTGACCGGCAAATTGGTCGATGCTCTCGGCATTCGCGATAAAGATGCGGGCGTTGCAATGCGGGCAACTTTTATTGTTGACCCAAACAATGTGATACAACACGTCAGTGTTAACAACTTAAACGTTGGCCGCTCGCCACAAGAAATTTTACGCATTTTGGATGCAGTGCAATCCGATGAATTATGTCCCTGCAATCGACAAGTCGGTGGCGAAACTCTGTAACACTGATCTACCCTTCGACAAGCTCTGGAATCACACTATCGGATGATTGAGCTTGTCTAAGCCAAACCGCCAAAACCAACTGCATCAGGAGATGGACATGTCATTAGATGAATTAAAATTGCAAATTCCCGATAGCGCCAAAGATATTCGCCTGAATCTTGGTAATGTATTGACCATTGGCGAATCCGGATTATCCTTGCCACAACTATGGGGCACCGCGCTGGCCGTCGCTTACGCAATTGGCAACATTTCATTAACTACGACCATTTTAACTGAGGGTATTGAAGCGTTACCCGATGAAGTTCAACAAGCCGCTAAAATTGCTGCCACGCTAATGGCGATGAACAATATTTATTACCGTGCCATTCACTTAATTGACGACAAAGAGCTAAGCGCGCTACCGGCACGGCTTCGCATGAATGCGCTAGCTAATCCAGGCATCAACAAAAAAGACTTTGAGCTGATGTGCTTGGCAATTTCCGCCGTCAATGGTTGTGGCATGTGTTTGCAATCACACACCAGCGCCCTGAAAAAAGAAGCCGTCACTACCGCGATGATACAGCACGCGCTTAAAATTGCGGCGGTGTTAAATGCAACAACCTCTGCGTTGCGGTTGAATATCAATAGAGAGGCTTAGCCTCGCCATTACCCATTGTGGGCAACAGCCTTGGATAATGATGACGATCGCACACCTACTCTTCTTAAATCGCACAACTACACTTTTTAATTAGCTGACTAATGTAGAATAATTACTGGGTTGCGTTGTAACCCAGTATCTCAAACATTCTTTATCTGTTGGCTAATCGCGCTAAAGCCCTTAAAATCACAACGTTGCCATCCTACATCCCGCTCATGAATAACAAAACAGCAAATGGACTGCTCACTTTGACAATCCCAGAACTGCTTACCCCTCGCCAAAGTCCAGGTTACTTGTTTCTGGAGCCATAAAAACTTATTGGTACCCCATCAATCTAGGGGTACAGTTTTACTTGACCACAACAATGGCACAAGTTGAACCCATAGAAACGCCGATGAAAAAAACCACGAAAAAAAATCAAACAGACGCCATTAAGCAAACCAGCTTGTTTGGGGAAGAACCGGCATGAAGAAAATCATCATCCTCGCCGACCCCAATGGCGCAGGCAAAACCACTTTCGCACGCAGTTTTTTACCCGCAGAAGCCAGTTGCCTGCATTTTATTAATGCCGATTTAATTGCCGCTGGCTTATCTCCTTTTGCACCAGAAAGTGCCGCAATGAAAGCCGGACGCTTGATGTTAAAAGAAATCGACGAATGTGTGAGCAAAGGCGAAAGCTTTGCCTTTGAAACCACGTTATCGGGATTGACATATTTACGCCGCATTCACGAGTGGAAAAAATTAGGGTATTGCATTTATTTGTATTTGCTCACCTTACCGAATGCCGAAATAGCCATTTCTCGGGTTACTGAACGGGTTCGCCAAGGTGGACCATATCCCTGAGCAGGTGATTCGCCGACGCTTTGCTTCAGGTTTACAGAATTTTGAGCTGCATTATCGTCACGTCGTGGACAAATGGACAAAGTATGACAGCAGCGACGCCTTACCCTCTTTATTAGACTTCGGAACCAACCCATGAAAGCAAAAGATATCGCCAACATCAGTGATGATGATGTACAAGGTTCAATAAAAGCCATGCAGCGCGCTGCCCTCGAAGCCCGTAAAATTGCCATGCAAACCAATACCGCCATTATCATCATGAAAAACGGCAAGATGGTGCGCATTACTGCTGATGAATTACGGCAACAACTGGCTGCGTCCAGCAATACGGGTGATTCAGTATGAATGTACGTGTACAACAGCATATCGCCGAGCGGTTATCACTGCAGCCACCGCAAACCGAATCGCTGGCCAAATTGGCGCAAGCACTTTATCTTGCACCGCAGTTGCTCCACAAAGAAAAACACAGCGCTAACCAAACTGAAAATCAGATCATTTTAGAAACATTAATGACTGAATTCCCGACGCTGACAACAAACCTTGGCAATACCGCTTGATTCCCCATGACATCATCAGTGAAGACAAACAGCTAACCGATTTTTTGCGCTTTTAAGTGGTAAACGCAGTTTGCGATAAAGAAACCGCAAACTCCCAAGTAAAAGTCAGTTGGTTTTGCTATATTTGCCGTCACTTCGGCAAGCTACCTAGGTAAGTCGCCAACCTTTTCATGTAACACCTTGAGGAAAACTATGCGTTACTGGGAACAAACTGCTGTATTAGGGCTGTTCAGCCTAGTTTGCATGCTGAACAATGCCACCAGCTATGCCGCCACTGAGCTTGCTAATACACAGTTTACGAACATAGTCGATAAAGCCCGTGAGCTGGCGGCACAGCCGTATCAACCACCTGAACAAATCCCCAGTTTCTTACAAAATATTAGCTACAACGAATTCGAGAATGTGCGTTTTATCCCCGAAAAAAGTTTATGGCGGGACAGCCAATCGACGTTTCAAATAATGATGATGTCCGCCGGCCTGTTCTACCGACATCCGGTCACCATTAACGTGATCGATAGTGCCGGCACCCGCAAAGTGGATTATGCCAAAAGTTATTTTGCTTTTACCGATCCTGAGCTGGAAAAACGCGTGCCCGCCGACCTTGGGTTTTCAGGCATTAAGCTCACTTATCCAGTCATTTCCCCCAACGTGCAAGATCAATTTTTGGTATTTGCTGGTGCCAGTTATTTTCGCGGTGTCGGTAAAAACAATGCCTGGGGAATTTCTGCACGTGGTATTGCGGTGAATACAGGACTTTCTATCGGCGAGGAGTTTCCATCGTTTACCGAATTTTGGTTGGTGCGCCCCAAAGCAGATGCCACCAACATGACTGTTTATGGGCTACTCGATGGAAAAAGTTTATCGGGTGCTTATCAGTTTCAAATTATCCCCGGACAAAGCACGCGTATCCAAGTCAATGCAGTATTATTTCAACGCAAAAATATTGATCTACTGGGCATAGCGCCCTTGACCAGTATGTTTTTTTATGGCGCCAATACCGCACGTCCGATTGGCGAATGGCGGCCCGAAGTGCACGACTCAGATGGTTTATTGTTGCAGGACGGCGCCACTCAAGAATGGTTATGGCGCCCGTTGATTAACCCGAAACAGCTGGAAATGGATTACTTCAAAACCACCGACATCAAAGGCTTTGGTTTATTACAGCGCAACAACCGCTTTGTACAATACCAAGATCTCGGGGCGCATTATTAAAAACGACCGAGTACCTGGGTAACACCCATCGGCAACTGGGGACCCGGCCATGTCGCCCTTATCCAACTGCCCACTGATGGCGAAAGCAACGACAACATGGTGGCCTTTTGGACGCCCGACAAAAAAACGACAGTGGGCGAGCCGCTTAAAATTAATTACAACCTAGAGTTTGGTGATGACACGATTAGCAAGCAATCCATCGGCCATGTGATGACCACCATGGTGGGCGACGGCAACCGCATCGGTGGCGGCAACCAGCCAGGCGCTTATCGATTGATCATCGATTTTGTTGGGGGCGCACTGGATAAAAAATCCAAAAAAGCCATGGTAGAAGCCAATGTTAGTGCGGGAAACGAAGGCACGGTGATCGAGCAATTTGTTGAATACAACGAACCCACACAAGCCTGGCGGCTTTCCATTCTCGCTAAACCTGCGCAAGACAAAGCGCTAGAACTACGTGCCTTCTTGCGGGATGCCACCGACACCTTATCTGAAACCTGGACTTATCGGTTGCCCAGCAATAATGACATTGTATCGAAACCGCAGTGAGTCAAACCGACAACACTTAACAGGTTCTAAGCTGTTGCATGCCTACTTTTCCGTTTGTACAAAAAACTCAACTTTCGGCCGCTTTCATTAGCGTGGTTTTAATTTGGTCAACCACGCCATTGGCGATTAAGTGGAGTGTGCAGGATTTAAGCGTGAGTTTTGCGGTGCTTTTTCGCATGGTTATTGGCGTACTGTTATGCGGTGGCCTGTTAAAAATCTGCAAACAATCTTTGCCATTACACCGTAAGGCCATACAAACCTATGTCGCCGGTGGCATCAGTTTATTCGTATCGATGATTTTGACTTATTGGGCCGCACAGTATATTAGCTCAGGTCTCATTTCGGTTTTATATGGTTTATCGCCGTTAATGACCAGTCTAGCGGCCGCTTATTGGTTAAAGGAACGCTCGTTATCTTGGATGAAAGTGACCGGTATGTTGTTAGGCTTGCTTGGCCTATTGTTGGTGTTTCATACAAGCTTGCAGTACGGTAAAACCGCAGTACTTGGCGTCGCCTTATTGTTATTAGCGGTGTTAAGCCAAGCCTTGGGCTTGGTAACCATGAAACGCATTGGCGATGTTAGCTCGGTATTGGCGGTGGATTTTGGCGTATTGTCGGTGGCAGTGCCGCTATTTTTGTTGGTGTGGTTATTCGCGGATGCTCAGGTGCCGACCTTGAGCTGGAACCGTTCCATGATCGCACTGTTATATTTAAGTGTGTTTGGCTCTGTACTGGGTTTTATGTTGTATTTTTATTTGATCCGCAATTTGAACACCGCCAGTGTCGCGTTAATCACCTTGGTGACACCTGTCTTGGCGTTACTGTTAGGGCAAGCGATTAATCATGAAGCTATTCATCTGACAACGGGTTTAGGTGCGCTGGCGATTTCGATGGGTTTAATTTTGCATCATCTCGATCATGAACAAGTTACTTAAAGCTATTCACCAAACAGTTATCACTCAGCTGTTCATCCCATCGTTCACCCCATAAAAGCATGACCATTTTTTGTCTGACGTAACCGCCTTCGCTACCTGCTATCCGCTACCAGCTATCCCGCGATTTTTTTGCGAACTCGGGATAAGCCTCAAGGCCACAATCTGTTAAATCCATGCCTTTCATTTCTTCTTCACGTGTGACGCGTATTCCGATGGTGAATTTAATCAGCAGCCAGGTCACAAGGCTTGTACTGATCACCCACAGACTGATGGCGGCAATGCCTTTTAGTTGCACGGTGAGCAGAGCTTGTGGATTGGATAAACAGACGGCCAATAATCCCCAGATGCCACCCAATCCATGCACGGATATCGCACCGACTGGGTCGTCTATTTTTAATCGATCCAGCGTTAAAATGGAAAATACCGCCATCGCACCCCCAATGGCACCGATGAGCGTGCTCAGTTCGGCGCTGGGGGTTAACGGTTCGGCGGTGATCGCGACCAGTCCCGCCAATGCGCCATTTAAGCCCATCGTCAAATCTGTGGTTTTAAATAGCAAGCGGGCAACCGCTAACGCCGTGATCAATCCACCGCAGGCAGCGGCATTGGTGTTGACAAATATTTGCGCAACCTTGTTCGCTTCTGCGAAGCTGGCGATTGATAACTCAGAGCCGCCATTAAAACCAAACCAGCCGAACCACAAAATCAAAGTCCCTAGCGCTGTCAGCGGAATATTGGCACCCGTGATGGCGTTGATTTGACCCTGCTCACCATATTTACCGGTGCGCGGTCCAAGGACAAGTACACCGGCGATGGCGGCGCAAGCGCCGGTTAAATGCACGACGCCAGAGCCGGCAAAATCTTTAAAGCCCATACTGCCCAGTGCACCACCACCCCATTGCCAAAAAGCAACTACTGGATAAATCAAACCCGTCATCACGCTGGCAAATAATAAAAATGCCCAGAGTTTCATACGCTCCGCCACGGCACCAGAGACGACTGACATAGCGGTTGCGCAAAACACTACTTGGAAAAAGAACATAGCGCTCGCCGAAAAACGCTGCAACCCAGTTGTCCCTTGCACAAGATCGGCGGTTGTATGTTCTTGCACCGCCCATAACGACGGCATCGGCAGCCAGCTTCCCGCTGACCCAGTGGATTGAAAGGCCAGGTGATAACCCACCAGTAAAAACATACAGCTGGCTACTGCATACAACGCGATATTTTTCGTTAGGATTTCCGTGGTGTTTTTGGTGCGCACCATGCCCGCCTCTAGCATCGAAAATCCGCAGGCCATAAACATGACGAGCGCGCCGCAGATCAATACATAAAAAGTATTGAGTGCGTATTCAAGCTGAGCCGTATCCAAATAAAAGTCTCCTAATGAAAAATCCTGTTAATTTTTTTAAGCAATCTGGTTTAAACAATCTGGGACTTGGAAAAAAGGGAGGGGCAATAATATTTGAGGTTAAGTAGCGCAGTGGCTTTGATGTTGTTCATTGCAATCTGAAGGCGCTTGACCCTACCCTAGCCCTCCCCTTGGTAGGCTACCGTATGCACACAAGTTATATTGGTTTAAAATTCCCCTCCATTGGAGGGGTGGCAGGCGCAGCCTGACGGGGTGGTCCGTTCAACAAGACCACCCCCCGCCTACGGCGTACCCCTCCAACGGAGGGGAATTTAATGCGCGCCTAGTTGTGTGCATACGCCCCCCTTGTCAGAGGAGGGAACGTCATTTTTGATGGTGCGTTTTGTTTAGATGGCGTCGGTATCGGTTTCACCGGTACGAATGCGAATGGCTTGCTCGAGATTGGTAACGAAAATTTTGCCGTCGCCAATCTTACCTGTATTGGCAGCTTTGGTGATGGCATCAATCACTTGATCCAGCAACGCATCCGAACAGGCAACTTCAATTTTAACTTTGGGTAGGAAGTCGACCACATACTCGGCGCCCCGATACAACTCAGTGTGTCCTTTTTGACGGCCAAATCCTTTAACTTCTGAAACGGTAATACCTTGAACACCAATTTCCGATAGGGCTTCACGGGCATCATCGAGTTTGAAAGGTTTAATAATCGCGGTCACCAGTTTCATGTCATTTTCCTCTATGGGTTAATAATGACATCCAGAATAGGAAGTTGTGACGCCGAATTCAAGCTTAAGTTATTGTTTATGATCAAATGTAAAAAACTTTGTTGACCTGTAGCTGGGTTTGGGGTTCCCTAGTCGGTTTAAAACCTTTACAGATAAAGTGGAGTGCTCATGAAACTGGAAGAGTGGTTACAAGTAAACGTTAAACGTTTAGAGGACTTATTGCCCGCCGGTACGGTGCAAATGAAAGATGACCTTAAAAAAAATGTCTATAGCATGCTGAAAGAATCCTTAGGGCGCTTAGATGTAGTCTCCCGAGAAGAGTTCGATGCGCAAACCCATGTCTTGCAGCGCACCCAGCAAACACTGCAAAGTTTAGAAAAGCGTTTAGCCGAATTAGAACAAAACATTAAAAACGCTTAAATCACAGATGAGGAGGCCAGGATGTCGCTTGCCATTGTTAACACCCGCGCACAGGTCGGCATTGACGCCCCAAGCGTAACCGTCGAAGTGCATATCAGCAATGGTTTACCTGGCGTTTCTATGGTTGGCCTGCCGGAAATGGCCGTGCGTGAAAGTAAAGATCGCGTTAAAAGTGCGATCATCAATTCTGGGTTTGTCTTTCCCACACGCAAAATCACCATCAATTTAGCCCCAGCGGACTTACCCAAAGAAGGCGGTCGTTATGATCTGCCGATTGCGCTGGGTATTTTGATGGCCTCGCAACAAATTGATGCTCAGCATTTGGGTTCAACCGAAGTACTGGGTGAGTTGGCGTTAACCGGTGAGTTGCGTGCGGTCAGTGGTGTATTGCCAGCGGCCATTAAAGCGGCTGATGCCAAGCACGAATTATGGGTGCCGCGTGCCAATGCACAAGAAGCGGCGTTACCTCAGCATAGCCGTGTGCGGGCAGCGGATAATTTATTGCAGATTTGCGCGCACCTGCAACAACAAGAATTGATGCCGAATATCACGGCGACCGCCAGGCAGACCGATGCAATCGAATATCGTGATCTTAGTGATGTCACCGGCCAGCATCTGGCAAGGCGGGCTTTAGAAATTGCCGCCGCTGGTGCCCACAGCCTATTAATGTTTGGTCCACCCGGTTCCGGTAAAACCTTATTAGCATCGCGTTTGCCAAGTATCTTGCCACCCTTGACAGATGCAGCTGCGTTACAGGTCGCCGCGATTTATTCGGTGGCCAATGGTGCGCATGTGCGGCCCAATTTTTGGCAACCCCCTTTTCGAGCGCCGCATCATACTGCCTCAGCCGTGGCGTTGGTCGGTGGCGGTTCGCATCCTCGGCCGGGTGAAATTTCCTTGGCGCATAATGGCGTGTTGTTTTTGGATGAACTGCCGGAGTTTGATCGACGAGCGTTACAGGTGTTGCGTGAACCATTAGAGTCGGGCGAGATTGTGATTTCCCGCGCTGCTCAACAAGTGACTTATCCGGCCAATATTCAATTGGTCGCGGCGATGAATCCTTGCCCTTGCGGTTTTCTCGGCGTACATCCACCGCGCTGCCAATGCACATTAGAGCAAGTGCGCCGTTATCGTCATAAATTATCGGGGCCGCTGTTAGATCGCATTGATATGCATGTTGAAGTTTTACCCGTGTCACGTGAACTCTTGTTGTCACACCAGCCGGGTGAAAAAAGTATTGATGTACGTCTGCGCGTGCAACAAGCGCGTGAACGTCAACTGCAACGACAAGGTTGCGTAAATGCGCAATTAACCGTCGAACAGATTCGTGAATATTGTCAGCTGAGCGCCAGCGATCAGCGTTTATTAGAGCAAGCGCTACAGAAAATTCAACTGTCCGCTCGCTCCACGCATCGCATTTTAAAGTTAGCGCGCAGCATCGCAGATTTAAAAGCAGCCGACACGATTAGCGCCATTCATTTAAGCGAAGCATTGGCGTATCGTAATTTGGATCGACCAGTGATGTAGTGATGTGTAGTGATGTAAAGTGAGCATACTAATCAATAATGAATAATAAAATGGTGCACATGTAAAGGGAGCTTACTCATGCATAATGTTGCCACGGCTTTTTTAGCAATATCCTCTGTTTCAGCCTTCACGCCCATCACGCAAATTCAATCATCACGATCTGCAAATTTCCGATCAGCCCCCCATCTTGATCGCTTGCGATTACCCACAAGCCAACCGTTAAATCGTTATGCAAATGCTGCGCTGTTTAATTTGGCAGATTCACCTTCTGCGCTACCATTTTTATCCAACCGCTGTTCATGGCTTGACGTTGCCGGCAAAGCCACCCATCAGCAAAAAAATCAGCCTATTTTTTACCGCTCTATTGATGAATTTGCTCAAACCTTTTGCAATATTCCTGGCGCTGAAAAATCCCAAAAAAGACAAGGCCCTTTTGAAGGGATTAAGCGGATTACGATGAATCGGCTGCTAAAACGGGTGGTTTATAAAGTCTTAGCCGCAACCGAGCTGACCGAAAAAGATATCATTTCATTACGTAATCGAGAATGCAGAGAAGCACTGAGCCATATACCAGAAGGGATATCGGTTTCTTCAGTGACGACTGGCGAGATACAGGCGGAATGGCTCATGCCCATCGATACTAAACACTTGCTCCCAAAAGTTGGGCTGTATTTTCCTGGTGGTGCTTATCTTACCGGTAGTGCGCACGCTCGCCGATCCATAACCGGCAATCTGGCAGGCAAAGCTAATATGAAAATATTGACTTGTAATTATCGAAAATCACCTGAACATGCTTACCCTGCTGCCCTGCAAGATGCTGAGTGTGCTTATGATTATCTTATTTCGTTAGGATACCGGGCGGCGGATATTGTGATTATGGGTGACTCGTCTGGCGGTCATTTAGCGCTGTCATTAGCGTTACTATTAAAAGAAAAATACCCCATAAAAGAAAAGCATCCCCATCATTCCTCAGTGGCAGGGCTTATATTGCTTTCGCCATGGACGGATATGACTATGACCAGTGGCACGATTAAAGATAAGCATAAATCAGATCCCATTTTACCCGCCCACCGTATGCGCGAAGTTGTTGATCTGTTTGCCGGCGATATGGAAAGAAGTGATCCACGGATTTCCCCGCTTTATGCCGACTTGCACGGATTACCACCGATGCTCATTCATGTTGGCGAGAACGAAATTCTATTAGGCGACAGTACCAGCCTTGCCAAAAAAGCGCACGCCGCAGATGTACCAACCAAAATTAAAATATGGACCGATATGCCGCATGTTTTTCATGTTTTGCACGAGTTTCTGCCGGAAGGCAAACTAGCACTTAAAGAAGTAGCTAATTTCGTCAAAAACCTATAGCTCGCTTACAATACAGGACTAAAAATGAAAGCACACGCCAACTCAACGCAAGAATGGCTTGAAATGACGAGGCACTGAATCTGCAGAAAAATCGAATAATTGCCAAAGACATTTTTATTGGAAGTGACTTACGCCTGCCGAGAAGAATGCGGAGTTTCGAATTGTTGAATAAATTCAAGCACAGGCTTAGCTTGCCTTCGATTGCCACTCATCTCATAAACATTCAGTACATTAAAATCATTTTCTTTCATATTTTGTTCAAGGAGCCGAATTGCGTAGTTCAAATTTTTTGATGGTGTCCTATAGTGGCCGCTATCATTTGAAATGGATTGAATGATGCCTTGATCGGATACGGTTAACGTGCCCGCTGCCAGAACTTTACCGCTGGCAAAAAAGCTGGAATGATGAAAGTTCGGTGCTTGAATACGCTCTTCTTTATACCGACTGCCATGACAATAAAAATGATTGTCTTTGCCTACCACGTAAAGAATCTGACCCTGCAAATCTTGATCGTCTCTATTGGATCCTAGAGGCTTTTTGTTCCACAAAGCAATACCATTGGTAAAGGTAACTTTTAAATGTGTAGAATCAGCCAGATATTCAACTTGTTCAGACGGCTGTAATTTCGACGACAGGAGCTGATTAAATAAAGCTTCTTCACAATCACGCATGCTGCCCCTTGGTTGCAGCCAACGATAAGTTCGAGCCACCAATTTAGGACTGGGATGAAGCCAATTAATTCGTTCAAGTCGGAGTTTTACATCCATGCTCAATGGTTCGACCCGTGCCACCCCTGGAGGCGTAAGCGCTGGCTGTCGTATCGGTCTAGACTGCGGCGTATCGAGGTCGCTCGCATTATATACAGAAGGCAGAGGGGTACTCGGCGGGGTAGAAAGTCCAGAGTTAGCTATCATACAGGTCTCATTAATATACTAAGAGAAACAAAAGGCGAGACTATAACACAGTCCATCTCTTATAAAAAACGCTTTCCCTCACCAATAAAATGGTCATCTCAACATGATTGGCCAGTTAATCACTGAAAAAAAACAGAACAAACCTTCCCTACAACACACCCTGCGCTATGGCGTGCAAATACATAAAACTCGGCGCTTTCACACCTGCTTTTTTTCGAATCTCCACTAATTCAGCCGACTCAAAAAATCGCCGTGCATTTTCCAAAGATAACCATTGCGAAAAATGCACAATCTGATTAGCGGCATTCTCGAATCGCAGTAATTGATAAGCAATTTCGCCAGCATTTTTTCGCATAGCAGCCGCTTGATCAAAAATCATTTTCCATGCAGCATAATCAGCGACTTCGTGAATGATGAGGACATGAGGCATAAGGATCTCACTTGGGGTTAAAAGGAAACTATCAATCCAGCTTTCTTCGCTGTTCTTTCATTTAACACCCAAAGATCATGCGAAGGTATCGCCCACAGTTTGCATTCAGTCATCAATAAATTTCGGAACTTGTCTGTCAACGGGGCTAACTGTTGATCAGGCACGAGCGCTATTACTAAATACAATTTTATGGATATCGATTGCCAATCCGATGCTTTTAAATGTTCTGGCAATTCTGCCTGCATATCCCGATGCCGCCCAACCCAAGCCGCAAATAAAAGAGTTAAAGCATTGATCAGCTTGATTTTGATGTCTTGCAAAAATTGATGACTCTCTTGCGGGATGCTCGATTTTGCTTCAACGATTGCCAACGCTTGTCGTGGTAAATTCAAGCGCACGATAAATTCCGCTATTTTGAGATAGTCACCCAATTTTTTTAATGCAGGAGATTTTTCGATTATAAAACAATCTTGTTCTGCATACGGACCAAAAACCAAACCGGATTCGTGAACGGCCATCATTTTAATGAAGCTTCCAATTCCTGATCAAACAACCGAATCGATTCCTTTACAATTTCATTGTCAGGTATGCCATTTTTTAAATCATCTTGCTGCCATTGACCTTGTTCATTACCAATAAATATAGGAATGCTCATTGATTTTTGCGCGATTAAATACATTTTTTTGATCACAAAATAAGAATGTGTCGCAATAAAAAACTGAATGCCCTGCGCAGCCAGTATCTGCACAATATCCAATAATTGAGTAATCGCCGTTGGATGTAGCGCCGACTCAGGCTCATCAATAAAAATTAAAGATTCAGGGGATAGATAACGGTTACCCAGCAAGGTATCCAATATCGCAATTTTTTTGATGCCTTCTGCCGTGGCATGAATGGAAAATTTGCTATTGCCTTTTCGATAAACCCATTTTTCATCGCCGCTATCATATTCAATTTTGCCAGAAAACATGGCTTCTAAACGATCCCGTGATTCTTTAAAAGAACCATAATTTTTTCCCTTTTGGGTCGGATACTGGAGCGCCAACAGTAAATCAGTATAGGTGGCATCAAAACCAAAAACTTTATCCTGCAAAGCAGACTTGAGTACAATTTTACTCAAAGAGAGCACTTCTTTAGGTGGTAAAAAAATCGAATTTTCCACGCGAGAAGGTAAATTTTTATAACTAGGCGTGACTTTTTTATGTGTATCCTGGCCAAACTCAAAACCAATCCCACGGTTATCGCTCATGGTTAAAGATGCAGACAGTCGATTTCCTACACCTCGACGTACCAAATCACCTAGTTTTTCCGTTTGAAAAATCCAGTACATTTTATCGCTGAGCACATCGGAAAAATCACGATTATCATCACCTCTGCCGGTTTCTTCTTGCGCTCGTATAACGCTATACAGCGCTTTTAATAAAAAGGTTTTGCCCGCGCTATTCGGACCAATGATCAGATTGATCATACCAAGATTGTCTGCAACCACCTTTTCTAATGGACCAAAATTTTCTAATGTAAACTGCTTAATCATGGCATTACCTTTATTCCACTGTTTGAATCAATTTAAAGTCTATTATTGGGAAAAAGCTAATAATGACAGCAGCATTTAAAGCAGTTTGTTCTGCAATGTCCAGCATTAAAAAATCAACAAATGGCATTCATGCGGATGAATGCCATTAGGTTTATGCTTGGCAATATCAAAAAATACCGGTGATTACCCAATGTGGATGTGCCTGTTTTTTTGTCACCCCCGTAGAGACAAGGCTTGCATCGTCTCTAGCGATAATTATCTTTAATATTAATAAACATATCGATGCCAGAATACGCGCCGAAGGTGGAGACGCCTTGCGGGTTATCGAGTGAACCATTGGCATCGAAATCATAATGCAACCAAGGGCGATTATTGGCGGCATCAAAAATGACCAGGGATTGACCAATTTTGGTTTGTGGCGGTGTTCCGGTCTGCGTTAAATTCAACACGCCATAACCTGGGGTATAACTGCCGGTACCAAATACAAAACCGGTGACACTCGGCGCAACCGTTAAGTCACCCACATCCAAACGCGTATCGGTAATGTTGGCAATAAAGTCACCCGCGACCACTTGATTACACGCGCTGCTGTCAGCAGTGTTCACGACAAAACCAGTATTCGATCCTGAACCTGACCAGTATTCGGTTTGGAACGTCATACTCACTGGCTCTAACTCTGAACCACTGGCGGGGAATAATTGCAGACGTCCATAACGCAGCGGGAAGCTGCTGGTGACTTGCCGATTGGCACCTATGGCCGTGCTGCTGGCCGCGTTGGCTTGCGATTTAATCGCATCGCTGTCAGTTAAGACAGTACTGCTGAAATCGATATTAAAATCAGCGGTAAACGGCAAGCTAGCGGTCGCGGTTTTACGATATTTTAAGGTTTCCGTGGTTAAGGTATAAACGCCCACGCCGCTGGCAAATGCCGTGGTGGTAAAGCTGGGTGAACTGACGCGATCGATCGTGGTACCGGCAATATTGTTGACATAGGTATGCGCCAGGGTTGCTGGGAATTTCACAAAGGTGCTGTTCGGCGTACCGGCATAGTTTTGCGTGGTCGCGTTTAAATGATTTTTAGCGGTAATAGTCAAGGTCGGATCAGATGCAAAACCAAACGCTTGGCCCACATACGCAAAACTGCTGCAACCACTGGGCGTATTCAGCGTCGGGCTATTGATGGCTGCACTGAAATAACTCGGTACGATACGACCAATCGCTTGCACTTTGCTGCTATCGATGCGATCTGCCACTGCACTCGCGGCCACGCTGCCGACATAATACGACTCAATGATCTGCCCGGTATTTTTATAACCGTTGTACGTCGTACTACCGTGGCTAAGGTTTTTAATTTTCGCGCTTAAGCCAAACTGACCGACTTCGCCGAAGCTCATTTTCCCGTTGGCCACGCCGTTGCTAAAGTTTTTCAAGGTGGCATCGCCCACGACAGAACCGCCTTCTTCGACACTCAAAGCCCCAAGCTGTCCGCCACTGGGTGCAATCAAGCTGTGGGTGAGTTGGATGTATTCATTCCAATCACTGCTGCTATTGCCGTCGTCTTCTTGGCCAAAGTTTTTCGCCACGCTACCACTGTCGGTGAGCGCCGATACGCTGACATCAATTAAATCACCGGTTTTCTTGAACTTGGCTTGCGTGGCTAAAGTTGCCGCTGACGGCGCACCGACGACTTCGATACCCAACGCTTTCGGCACCGACACAAAACTACCCGACGAGCCACTGAGA
Source organism: Gammaproteobacteria bacterium (assembly GCA_031409375.1). Lineage (GTDB taxonomy): Bacteria > Pseudomonadota > Gammaproteobacteria > Pseudomonadales > JANQJO01 > JANNXD01. The sequence goes on from JANNXD010000063.1 coordinate 29,017, forward strand.
TAACTGTTTGGCGTACCCGTCGCATCGGCACCCGTGGGATAGTTAAGATCTTTGACGCTTAAACCGATGGTACCGACATCGTTGTATTTTAATTTCAACACCGAACTGACACCCGCACTGAAGGTTACGGTTTTCGGTGTGGGCGATGCCGCATGGCTCGACAAGGCCGATCCACCCAAAGTCGGCTGCGTCGCGGATGCTGACGGGCCAGACAAGTTGGCATAGAAAGATAAATCTTTGCTGCCGTTATAATCGGCCACTGTGTAACAAGCGCCACTGCTGTTTTGGCCAAAGGCAGTGATCTTCAAATCCACATCTTTTCCAGCCAGTGCATAACGACTGAGCGTAGAACCCGCATCCGTGCCCAACTCACTACCATCCGTCGACAATACCCGCAAGATCATCGGCGCGAAGCGTAAATCAGCATGCGTGTTATCGTCTTGTTTGCTGGTATCACTGACGGCATTGACCTGAATTTTCACTAACGGTGGACCTGACTCATAGGTTAATCCGAGCGTCGCCACGCCAAAGTTTTCCGCTGCGAACGTAAAGGTGGCTTTACCATTGTTAGCCGAACCGAGCGGCGCAATCGTGCCTGCCCCTATCGTGCTCCACACGCCTTTACCCGTACCGGTATCGAGCGTGACCGCCCCCATAAATCCGGCCATGATTTGATTGTCTTTGTCATACGCCGTTAAGGTAATGGATTCCGCGTTATTGCTGCAGTACACGCCATAATTATTGTGTTTGACCTTGAAGTGATCGACGGTATAACCGCCATTATTGGTACCCGAGCTACTCAAGCAAGATCGCACTTCACTGGCGGACAAGAGCGTCCAAGTGGTACCACCATCTTTGCTCCACTCCAACTTCATTTGGTTATCACCGGCGTAAGATAAATAATCCAAGCGCAAAGTGGCGAGTCGATTGCTGGTCAAATTAATCGGACGGCTGACACTGGCCACCGCCGTGGTGTTCAACGACCATTGATCCAATACGCTGATGCCATCCACCCACAAGCGCACTCCTTGATGCGAAGTGACGCGGAATTTATAACTGCTGTCGGTGGCGATAAATAACAAACCATTCCAGCGCGCGGCAAAAGGCTCAACCCCCCAACCCGTCACCGGCGATACCGCGCCCCATTGTCGATTTAAGCTGCTGTCCATCGCCACCGATGCCGTGCCAATAAACGGATCACTGATCTGCGACCAAGTAGTCCCCAACGGCAAGACCGAACCAAACTTGTAATAACTCACGGTTAAGCCTGTACCTGTTAACAGCGGTGTGGCCATCGCCAACGACTTGCCAAAGGCTTCAATTTGATGTTGACTGGACGCCGATAAATCGCCATTCAAATACAACTCAATTTGCCGTGGATTCGAGGTAGTCGAAGCCAAGGTGGAAGCCAACGCACCACCATCCACCCTATAGTTAGTCGGCGTGGTAAATTGACTGCCACTGGCCACATCACTAAAGGTCAGCAGCACTTTATTGGGCTGCGAACAATACGGCGTTGCCGTTTGCAGAATCGGCAGATTGCCCTTACAGGTCTGCGTATCCCGACTCGACAAACTCACCCAACCTTCACCAGGAATATTGACTTCAATGGTGAGTTCGGCTGCATCGGTGCCATCCCAGAAATCCACGCGCAAGCCAATTTGCTCAGCGGCAGATAACGTCATACTGCTGCTGGTATACCAGGTTCCATCGGTTGAACCACCCCATTGATCCAACAACATATTGCCTTTGACCCAGAGTTTAAAGCCGTCATTGGCAGCGGTTTTCACGCGCCATTGATACGTGCCGCTGGCTGGGGCCACAAACACACCTTGCAACCGCGCCGTGACCTGATCATCACCAATCGAACCAAACAAGGTGCCGGTGGTACGCGGTAAACGCGGTTGCCAATTGCGCTGCGTGCGATTACCGGTGAAATCACCACCAGCCGTGTGTGTGATTTTGGCCAACGAAACATCTCGCTGATCCCAATAGGTGTGCTGCACGCCTTTATCATCTTGCAGCGGCAACTGGACCGATAACTTTTGACCGAGCGCTTCCACATTCACCACCGCGCCTGGCGCTAATGCAGTGGGCAGTTCGACCACCACCACCTGCATCGCCAGTGAGCTTTTATGTTTAACCGTGGTAACCGGTGCGCCATTGACTAAGAAACTGGCCGCGCCCAACAAGATTTCCGGCACATCCGAGGTAAATTGCAACTCAAGTTTTTTGTTATCACCGCACACAGGTGACACTTGCAGCAATTCCATCGGGTAATTGCCATAACTCGGCTTGGTCAAGCAGGTATTGAGTTGCGCCGTGGGTAAACTTTCCCAGGTGCTGACGCTTGGCTTGAGCCATTGCACATCAATACTCGCCACATCGGTGCGCTCAAAATATTCGACGCGGATCGGATAAACCACATCCTGCTGCAACGCCACCGTGCGACCCGTAACCAAGGTGGACGGCTGTTCCGCCCAGTTGTCTACCAATAACTCGCCATTGACGTACACCCGCGAACCATCGCTGGATTGACTGCGGAATTGATAATTGCCGGTAGTTGGCGCGGTGATAAAACCACTCCAGATGGCCGAATAATCATCACGGCCCAACGAGTCCAAACCGATTTTTAAGTTATCGACACCAAAATCAAAGGTCACGGTCGGGTCAATGCGCGTGTAAGACGACCCAGTGAATAAACCACCGGCATTCCAACGCACCTTGTTACTGCCGGCATCTTGATCGTAATAGGTACCGACTAATCCATTGCTGCCAGTTGCGGCACTGGTGACTAACGTGAAGCTGCCATCGGCAACGCCTGTGGTGTTCACCATCAGGCGCTGGTTATAACCAAACGGCGTGGTTTTTAATAACACCTTACTACCGGAAATCAGTAAGGCTTCGTTCACCGTCACATTACCACCACCAAATTTTTGTACCGTGTAATTTGCCGGATTACTGGCCAGAGTCGGCATGACACTGGTTTTGAAATCGAGTACCAATTGATCATTCACACCGCAATAGCTATAGGCATTATTGAGGTTGGCGAAACTACCGCGACAGGTGGACAAGTTTTGCGGTGCCACAGAGCGGAATAAACTGTCGCCGGGTTGTTTCCAATTGAGGGTCAGCGCATAAACTGCATCGACACTCGCGAAGTCAATCCGCACCGGCACCTGTACGCCCGCCGTTAAGTTCATCGGCGCGGATAAACTACTGCTGCTACCACTCCAACCATCCACCACCAACTTGCCATTGACCCAAATGCGCGCCGCATCGGCAATGTTTTTCACCGCTTGTAATTGATAGGTGCCACTGACATCCGGGCGGAACAAGCCTTCCCAACGGGCAGAGAAATTAGCCCCAGAGGTGGTTGCCGGCGCAATTTGCAAGTTCAGCGCACTGGTGTTATCCAACGAGATGCTTTGCTCAACGCGGTTACTAACAGTCCCCGTCCATTGACCAATTTCACCCAAGGTATTATTCGGTGCACTGTAATAAGTTGCGCTCAAGCCATAACTGAAGTTCACCGGCACGGTGAAACTCAACCGCTGACCGAGCGCCGTCACCCAATAGGTCACACCGGGTGTTAACGGTGCGGTGGTCAATTGAACCGTATTGTTGGCACTTAACACCGCTTGCGTCACCGCCAGTGGCGAATTACCGGCGTAGGTTTTAAGCGAGTACAAGTCTTTATTTTCTGCCTTGCCCGGCCAACTACTTAAGGGCGCGGCAAAGGTTAATTCAATTTGATTACTGCTATTACACACAGCATTAACGGAGCTCAACGTCGGGCCCGATAATTCTTGCACTTCAACTTGCGTGATTGGCCGATTAAAGATTCGCACATCATCCAGCAATCCACGGAAGGCTTTGCTGGTATCGGTCGGATGCGCACCTAAGGTGGAAACCAGGGTGGTGGCATACAACACATCTGGCGCAAAAGTATCACTGCGGGCCACGCGACCATCAATATACAACACCTGTTGATTGGCGGTTTCATCAAAGCTAATCGCCACATGGTGCCAATCATTGCCATGCGCAAAGTTGACATTTTGCGAGCGAATAGTGGAGGCCGTGTCTTTAAACGTCCAGATCAATTGCGTATCGGTGACCGACAGGGTTAAGCCATCGCTACCCAAGTTCAATATTTGTTGTGAGTCCGAAATGGTGCCGTTGACTTTAAACCACAAAGCAACCGAAACATCCGGCTCAGGCTGTAAATTATTTTGAATAATAATTTTTTGCGTATTGTTATTGAATTCCAGCGCTTTACCGATCACGCCATTGGCCTCACTGCTGAAATTGGTATTCACCAAATAGCCATCATACAAACCTGGCTGCACACTGTTGACCGCGACGGTGCCGGCGGTTTCATCCAAACGATACCGTGCTTGCAAGCCCAACGCCCGGCTACCGACGCAAGTATTAAACGCAGAAGTTGGTACCACCGAAAAACTGCCAGCAGCTATTTTCCATAACAATTGCGCGGAGGCATCGTTCGAATCTTCCAACAAGCGCAAACGAATCGGATAAGGCACGTTTTGTTTTAACACCACCGCGACACTGTCTTTATCCGATGCCGTGGCTTCAAGACGGGGATCATCAATAAGTTCGTTGCCATCCACCCACAAGCGTTCACCGTCATTCAGCCGTGTTTTAAAGGTGTAGTTGCCATCAGCCGGCGGAATAATCACGCCGTTCCACTCGACGGTGAAATTGTCCGAGGTGATGCCGGCTAGGGGTTCGCCACTGCCCCAGGTCGTGAAATCAATTTGATTATCGAGCCTGGTCAGTGCGGTGCCCGTTAACGGATCTTGTACATACAACATCTGCGGCGCGGTCGTGCTATAGGGATTGACATTGCTGGCAGTCATATACCGACCCATGATGCCAACACCCTCGACATTGGGCAGCGCCAACCAGAAATCATGACCCAAGGCATTGACTTGATAGGTAGTATTGGACAACAGCTTATCGGTGGTGAGTAACACCCGACGCGCATCCAACACACTGGCGGCATACACCGCAATATTGCCGCCGCCAGTGGTATTGGTGATTCGGTAATTGCTGGTCGTTTGCAGCGCAGCAGTGTGACTGGCGGTGATCGGATGATCAAAGCTCAGTAAAACCTGGTCTGGCTCTTCGCACACCGCATTCACCTGCGTGGGTACCGGTTGCAAGGTAGCGCCCGCAACGCCGCGACAGGTTTGTAATTCATGCTGATCCAACACATGCTCATCCGTTGGCGTACCTTGTAATGCCCAAGCCACATACCATTGCGCAGGGCCAGCCGCTTCCAACACATCAATTTCCACTGAATAAGCTTGGCCAGCCACCACGGTGATCGGCAAACTGGTTTGCCGCGTGCCGCTGGCGAGACTGCTTTGATACAGCACCTTGCCATCGACCACCAACCGCAATCCTTCATCGTGCAATAAATTAAATACCATGGTTCCGGCAACCGGCGGCACCCACACACCTTGGAAGCGCGCCGAAAAATTATCAACACCAATACTCGGTGCCGGCGCATCCGCCAGCACATACCGATTCATCTCCGCTTCAATGGTCGATACCGCCGTGCCCGCAAAGAAGCGATTGTTGAAATAACTCGCCTGCAAACCACCCACCGCCGCCAATGGAATCGTCAACTTACTTAAGCGACTGAAGGCGCTCACGGTATAAACCGCGCCCGGGGTTAATGGCGCTGTCGTGAGATAAACGCGGTGATCATTGATCATGCTCGCCGCCGTCACCGGTACCACCGTGTTATCCGCTGTCAGCACTTGATAACGACTGACATCCGTGACCTGCGCCGCATCCAACAAGCCGGTGAAATTCAGCTCAATTTGTGAAGTTGAGTGACAAATCGCATTCAAGCTCACCAAGGTCGGGCCGCTCAATTGCGCCGCTTCATCCGCCGACAACACGCGATTGTATAGACGCACATCATCAATCAAACCGATAAAGTCCTGATTATCCGCCGTGACGGTTTTGGCACCGATATAAGTGGCGTTGGCTTCCGTTCCGTAGGTGTAAGTGCCAGTGATCGCGGAGGATTTCATCATCACGCCATCAACGTAAATCACTTGTTGGCCAGCGGTTAAAGTCACCACGACTTGGTGCCAACCGGTCGAAAGTCCCGGCACCGAGGCCACCAAGGTTTGCGTGCTGCCGCCATTGCGATACGTCAAGATCAGTTGATCGTTCTGCGTGCCATCGCCCAGCGTGACCACAATATCCTGACCGACACTGATAATCGTGCTGCCTGCGGTATCGATGGTACTGACGCCAGTGGGTGAGGCATTAAACCAAGCCGACAACGACAAGGCTTGTAAATTGCCAAAGGTGCTGGCGATTTTAATGAGGTCGCCATTGCCATCGAACAACACGGCTTTATTAAACGCGCCGACGGCGGTTTTGGTGGCAAAATCCGTCGCGGTATTTTCAGTACCTTGCAGCGACCCACTGACACCGCCGGCACTATTTAGCGCGGTACTTCCGGTTAACTCATCGAGTTTATAGTGCGCAAGCACATTGGCATCCGCGCCATAAATAATGCCGTAGCGTGTCGCCAGCTGTTGTTCGATGGTGCGACGTTGGCTTTCCGTCATGGCTTGGTCATAGGTGATAATTTCGGCGTAATCGTTTTGACCAAAGATATTGGTCGGCTCACGTTTACCGAGCTGAACAAACTGAGGCGCTAAATTGCGTGGTGAATAAGCATCGTTACTAATTAACAAACCATTGGTCCATAAATTGGCAGTACCGGCATTTAATTGCAGGGTAATAATTTGATAACCACTGGCAGCAGCGCCTTGCATGCTGACATCACTGGACACCACCGAAGCACCGGCTCGCGAGGTTACTTGTAGTGTATTGGCCGCCGTGCCGACATTTAACGACAACTGCGTTTCGTCACTACCGGAGGAAGGTACCAAGCTGAAAATATTGGCGCCGGCTAAAGTCGGATTATTATTTTTCACCACCACAAACGCTGTGTAGGGTGTTGAACTTGGAATAGTCAACAGTGGGTTATAAGTACGCATGACATCATTGACGCCATTAAAACTCACCACCGGCTGACCATTGGCTGCATTGAATAAACGCAGCGGTTGTTGGGCGGAGTTGGTTTGCTCGAGATATCGGTTATTGCCGGATTTATCCATCCAGCGAAGCACATCGCCGCCATTGAGGGCCAGCGTGCCCGCATCACCCGCTTGCACCCAAAAGCGTGGCGATAGATTACCCGGGGCATAGATTGCTTTTATTTCACCCGTGGTATAGAGCGAACTCAAATCCCACGCTAAGCCGTTCGCTAACAATGGCAAAGTGACCTTGGCAAAAGTACCGTTGATGGTGCCATCAAAAATATCAAAGGTTGTCGGCGTATTGACCACGATACCCACCAACGAAACCATTAGTTCACCGGCGACATTAATTTGCGTCGCGCTGATTTTGCCGTAATCACCCGCCGTTGTGGTATCCAAGATCATGACCAACTGACTGGCGGTATCCAAGTCTACGCGTGGCGACGTCAGCGTTTCTTTCAACACTAACGTACTGCCACGCACACTGAGCACACTGCTAACCGTGGCATCGCGATTCAAGGTTAAGCTGTTGCCATAAGTGCTTTGTAAAGTCACCCGATTCACCGCCGCCGGACCAGTCACATCCCACAAGGCTGCACTGCTGGGCGTATTAAACACCAGTTTCGATGATGTACCCGGCACCGCATTGCTGCTCCAGTTGGCGGCGGTTTCAAACTGTTGATTACTGGCGCTGGTCCAGAAACTGTCGCTGGCCAAACTCAAGCCATAACGGCTGGCTAATTCAGCGATGACCGCATCGCGATTACCGACACCCAAGGCGCTGTTAAATTGAATCGCTTCGTGCAGCGTCGCCGTTAACGGCGCGTTGGAACCCGCCGCACTCACAAAATACCCGCTTGCCGTATTACCCAAACTAATACCCGCTGCACTGGCCGATAAATTACCAACCGCGTTGCTACCCGCCATGGCGGTGGCGATCGGTGTGCCATCGAGCAAGACTTGCAGGCCACTGCCTTCGGTGAGTAACAACGCCAACTGATAGGTGGTTTCCGTCAAAATTGGTTTTTGATAATACGACTGCCAACTGCCAGTGCTATCGCGTACACCCGCAATCACATTACCGCCTTCGATATAAATCACCACACCGTTATTACTATCGCCACTGCTCCACACCACTTGGCGCGTCGCCGTATCCACACCGGTGGTGAACACCACAAATTGCGCGAGCGACTCACCAGCGGTATTGGTCGGCAACAATCCAGTAGCCGGTGCGATATTCAATTGATTGGCGGCGAAGGTGATTCCCCGCGTGTTGTTGGCGCTGACCACGGCATCGACCACGCTCGGACGCAAGCTGCTGGTTGATTGGCTAGCCGAATTATTTTTACCGCTAACGTCAATCCAAGTGCTGAGTTTGCCTGTGCTGTCCTTGCCTAAGCTGCCGTCGTCCTGCGCGTTGAGCCACAAGGTTGGCGTGACCGACAAAGCACCCGGCGCCGCTTTGACTTTAATTTGGCCATTGCTGTACAGCGTACTTAAATCCCACACCAAACCAGCGGGCAATACCGGCAAGGTGATGTTGTCAAAACGACCATTGATGCTCGACGCATCCAACAAATCAAACGTGTTATTCAGCGCTGGCGTAAAGCTCGCGAGCGTTACGGTCAAGGTGCCGCCAAGTGTCGCCACACCACTGGCTTGCAGATGACCAAATTGATTACTCGCCGTGCCGCCCAAACTCAGCGTTAAATTGCTGCCTACTTGCTGGATATAAGTGCCATTGATGGTAATGGGTTTATCGATACTTAAACTGCCGGTGAAACCCTGCAATAACGACAAGGAATTCACCGTACTGGGCGCAGACGCATCCCACGTAATCGCCGCGCTGCCCATGACAATGCGCAGATCACTGACGGTATTAATTGGCCGATCGGCAAACCAGTTACCCGCAGTGGATAAGAAGGTGTTGGTTCCACCATCCCACACCCGTAATTCATTTTCAGTGATCAGCTGTTGAATCTCGGATTGCGTCATTGAACGGTTATACACGCGCAGGTCATCGAGTTTGCCCTTCAAATAAGTGCCACTGGCTTCATACCAGCCCAGGGTTAAAGTCGTGGCGGCACTGTTGGACGGATCAACCGCTGGTGATAGGGTCGCGACCGACTGCCCATTAACAAACAACACATTCAGCTTGCTGGTGCTGTCCCGCGAGTAGGCGATATGCGCCCACTGACCGGCTGTTGCAGCGGTAGTGATAAATTGCCGACCACTGGCGTCATTCTTATCGTAACCGCCCTGCCAACTGTTACCGCTGGTCAGTGATAACTGACGATTACCATCCCAATTTGCCGCAGGTTTTCGCCCAAAAATACCACTGGCCAAACCCGTATTTTCAAAATACACCCAAGCGCTGATGGTCCAGCTGGTGCTATTCAATTCACCGGCGGCTTCGGTGGCCACCACTTGATCATTCACACCATCCAAACGCAGCGCATTACCGAGCAATCCGGGCTGCCATTGGGTATTGTCGGTGACAAAGTTTTGCAAGCTGCCGGTTAAATTGCTGATCGATTCCGCCGCGCTGCTGCCGCTGATTTCATCAAACTTCCACAGGGCTTTTAAGCCAATGGTCGGTGATATCAAAGTGAAACCATATTTGTTCGCCAAATAATTTTCCACCGCATAACGTTCGCTGTCAGTGAGGGCGCTGTTGTATTGCATCAGTTCAAACACTTTGCCGGTGTAACTTAAAGCGGCAGCGCTGACACCACTGTGCAATAAGGTGCCGTTGGATTTACCGAGTGAAGCACTGGCGCTGTTATGTTGTGGCAACACGCCTGTCGTATTATTTTCGCCGACCCACTGACCATTCAAGAACAATCGTAAACGCGGCAAGGCACTACCAAAACTGAACGCCACTTCATAAAGCGTATTGGCGGTGATATTGGCCGATAAGAACGCATTGCCCCAACCTGCGGTGTGCCATAAACCGCCATACAGTTTGCCGCCACTGATGTACAGATTCATACCCTTGGTGCTGTCGCCTTGGCTCCATAGCATTTGAGTCGTGGTGACATCCGCACCGGTTTTAATCATCATCACCAGCGTTTTTTCGGTGTAACCCGCGCCGTTATTGGACAGCGGCGAATCCACAGCGGTTTGTAAGACTTCACCGCCGCTAAAGGTCCACGCCGACTTACTATTGGCGACATTGCTACTTAAAGTCGGTTGCACACCGCTGCTGCTGAGCAGGCTATTGACATTGTTGCCGGATTTATCGGTAACGCGCTCAACATTGGCATTCAAACGTTGGGCACCGGCATCATTGGCATCCCACCACAAGACTGGTGTTTTGGTAATGGCGCCGGGTGCGGCGATCACATTAATCACGCCAGTCGTCCACAACGTATTCAGATCCCACGCCGCGCCGGCATTCACACTCGGCAAGGTGATTTGTGGCGGCGTCGCAGTGATCGATCCCGCATTGAGCACATCAAAACTATCGCCATTGACCAGCGTTAACGGACTGCTGATATTTAAAGCTTTGCCGCCCATCGCCACGGCACCGCTAACATCCAAACGGCCATAGTCATAGTTGCTGCGGTTATCGAGCAGGATGTTCAAATCAGACGTATTGCTTTGGCTGAAAGACTCCATTGATAAAATATCGCCAATGCGCACACTGCCGCTAAAGCCCGAGGTTAACGTTAAGGATTTGAGCACACTGGTGACCAGGTTATCCCAAATAATGGCGTCGCCTGATTGGCTGATATAAGTCACCGAATCGGCTTTCGGGGATTTATCTTGATTCCAGTTTTCTTTGGTGGACGCCAAATCGTTCGCGCCTTCACTATCCCAGATCTTAAGATTGCTGGCGCTGAGGTTATATTTATCGGCAAGATACGCTTCGATGGCTTGCAGATCGGCATCGCCAAGCGCGGTATTAAATACTAAGAACTCAGCAACATCGCTATTGGTATTGGCGCTGCTATCCCCTAAATAGAAAGTCGCCGACGCCGCTGTGTTCAGCACTTGGCTGGAGGCACCACTAGCAATGGACGCACCATTTAAAAATACCTGCGCAGTGTTGTTGGTATTGCGGCGATAACTCAGCAATTGATAAGCATCGGCAAAATTGGTCAGCACAGCGCTGCTGATACGCGCCGCGCCACTGTTGCCGGCAAAATCAAAATACACCTTGCTATCGCTGGCCGTGGCCGCTGCTTGCAACAAGCTGGTGCCGGAAGTGCCCCATCGATAAATTTGTGCATCATGCGCGGGTGAACGGTATTTTTGCACCGCGATCACTGTCATTTGATTGCTGGCGGCCAATTGACTACCCAATACCGCATTGCGTTGCAAGCTTTGTCCGAGTTGATCAAACCGCATAACGGGCTTGGTATTGACATCGCTGGCGACAAAACTTGGTTGCACACCCGTACTGGTTTGCGATAAGTGCAAATTACGCCCGGATTTATCCAACCAACCACTGACGCGATTATTGGCATCCTTGACCACCGAACCGGCATCGTTGGCATCCAACCACAACATAGGCGCAATGGCGACGCCGCCGGGATTAACCACAGCTTTGATGCTGCCATCGATATACAACTTGGACATATCCCAGCTCAAGTTGGTGAGCAGCGGCAATTGCACATCGTCAAACTGCCCGCTCATAGTCGCGCCGTTGAATAAATCAAAGGTATCACCCGCATTCAAGGTGATGCCACTTAACGTCACCGCCAATTTGCCAGCCAACTGCAACGCGCCACTGGCGCTGATGCGGCCATAACTGCCGGGGGTTTTGCTGTCGAGCGTTAATGATAAGGTGGTGCCGGTTTGTTGGGTGTAGTCGTTGGTGACGGTGATATTCTCCGCCGAGGTTAAGCTGCCGGTAAAACCGTTCAGCAACAACAAGCGATTAATGGTGGCAAGGCCCGACCACACCACATTGTGCGCCGTGGTGTTAAAGATCGCCGTATCCGTGGTGATCGGCGCTGCGCCGCCCACCCAGTTGCCGGCAGTGGTCAGCGTGCTGGCATCGGTGGCACCGCTCCAGGTTTTGAGCGCGGTATTGGCGGAAGCAATGTTGTATTTTTGACGTAAATAACTTTCCACCAATAAACGATCCACATCAGAAAGCGCGGTATTAAAGGAGATGATCTCGGCAATATCGCCTTTCCAAAATTGCGAGCCATCGTGTTGCGAACCAATGAATAACGCACTGGCACCGGTATTAAAGGCAGCGGTCAGCGAATACTCGGTGCCGGAATTTAACCGGCCGCGAATCGTGCCATTGTTAAAACCGGCACTTAATATCGCCAATCCAGCCGGCCAATTACCCGCCGAAAAATCGCCATTCCAAGTACCAATCGTCGCTGAAAGACTCAAATTATCTTTGTTAATACTGCGGCTTTGTAGATACGCGCCCAGCCCATACGAAAGCGCATTCCGCCAACTATCCCCCGCGGTACCGGTATTTTTCGCCACCACAAACAGCGCCGATGGATTGGTACCAATGGCTAAGGTATGCGTGGCTTTGGTGAGGCTATCGTTGTTGCCATCAAAGGTTAATTGCGCGGTACCACTGCTGCTCCACACGGGTTGCTGTGCGCTGGTGCTATTGGCAACATGGTTATTACTGCCGGATTTATC
>JANNXD010000064.1:0-36411 GCA_031409375.1 Gammaproteobacteria bacterium
CGCTTTTTCATCTCAATCTCCTTTTGAAATGTTATGCGCTCATTCTACAAATTTTTAAAAACTTTGAACAGGTTCTTAGTGGTATCCAGAATCGGTCGCATCCGCATTGAAACCGAAGATGAAAATGGCCAAGCATTGGTATGCCCGACGCTGTAATCACTTGCAACCAACCCTTAAAAATAAATTTGCCTACCAAAGTATAAGAAAGTTATCATGGTTTATCTAAAATCAATAAACTTACATAACTTTCCTATACATGGACCCACGCACCATATGGACCCAAGAACCAATCCCTATGCACCTGGCGCTGGTACTCGACCACCCGAACTGGCCGGCCGAGACGATGTTATGGAAAAAGCCGCGATCGCGCTGGATCGTTTTAAAGCTGGACTTGCTGCACGTAGTTTATTATTTGTCGGTTTACGAGGTGTCGGTAAAACCGTATTACTCAAATCGATTGAACAAAAAGCGGAAGCAGAAAACTTTATTGTTGTCCCGATTGAAGTACCAGAAAAAAAATCACTGCCCGCTTTGTTAATTCCACACCTGCGCAGCGCATTGCTAAAACTCGATTGGTTAAGTGCAGGCAGCGCCATCGCTAAAAAAGCATTAAAAACGCTTGGTAGCTTTGTTGGCGCCATGAAAATCACCTATCAAGATATCGAGTTTGGTGTTGACCTCGATAAGGAGCCGGGCATCGCTGACTCTGGTAATTTGGAACATGATCTTTGCCAGTTATTGATAGAAGTTGGACGTGCCGCCAAAGACAAAAACACCGCCGTTATCTTTTTTATGGACGAGATTCAGTACATAGCCGAAGATGAATTCGCTTCATTGATCACTGCATTACACAAATGCACCCAATATCAATTACCCATCGCATTAATTGGTGCAGGACTACCCCAATTAGTCGGCCAAGCTGGACGCGCCAAATCCTACGCAGAACGTTTATTCGAATATCCAGAAATTGGCCCTCTCAGCACAATAGAAGCCAAAAGAGCACTGACCGCCCCCGCTGAAAAACATGGCGTACAATTTACCGAGGAGGCACTCGAAGCCATACTGCAACAAACGCAAGCCTATCCGTATTTTTTACAAGAGTGGGGCAAACACTGCTGGAACTGCGCAAATGCAACCCCTGTTTCTCAATCCGATGTCGATCACGCCACACAATTAGCCATTGCAGAATTAGACACCAGTTTTTTTCGCGTGCGTTTTGACCGCTTAACACCGATGGAAAAAAAATATCTGCGTGCCATGGCAGAGCTGGGTAATCAACCGCAACGATCCGGTGACATTGCACAATTACTCAAAAAAGAAGTACAAGCTGTGGCACCAACACGCGCTTCATTACTAAAAAAAGGCATGATTTACAGCCCATCCCATGGCGATAACCGTTTTACGGTGCCGCTATTTGAGGATTATATGAAACGCGTAATGCCTGAGCTGTAAACAGTCATCACTCCTTATGAGGCTTTTACCCCCCAACACATTGTTTTACTGGAATCCTCCATGAAAAAAATCCCCTCAGTTCTAGAGCTCGAAACACCCGCTTTACTGCTTGATCATATTAAGTTAAAAAATAACATTGCTAAGCTGAAAACCAAGTTCGCCACACTGGCTATTGATTTCAGACCACACTTAAAAACCACCAAGTGCATCGACATTGCACGCCTGGTATTAGATGGCCTCCCGAAAAAAATTACCGTATCAACGCTTAAAGAAGCTGAGTATTTTGCTCGCGAAGGCATCGACGACATTATTTATGCGGTCGGCATAACGCCCGACAAATTAAACCGCGTGTTAGCGCTTTATGATCAGGGCACCACCGTGCACGTCATGGTTGATAATCTGGATACTGCCTTACAACTGCAACAAAGATCACCGCGTTTTTCTTCTATCCTTTCCGTGCTCATTGAAATTGATAGCGACGGCACCAGAGCCGGATTAAAACCGGACGGTGATCAACTGCTAGAAATTGCCCGTACGTTCCAACAATCAGACAAGCTGAAATTCAGTGGTTTACTGACACACGCGGGTAGCTCCTATCAAGCAAACACAGTGGCAGAAATTAAAACCGTTGCAGAAAAAGAACGACAAGCCGTGGTAGCTGCCGCAGAAAAATTAAAACAGCAGGGTTTTTCTTGTGAAATCATAAGCGCTGGCTCAACACCCACTGCCGTGTTTGGCGAGCGGCTTGACGGCCTGACCGAGTTCCGAGCTGGCGTGTATATGTTCAACGATCTTTTCCAAGCTAATCTGGGCGTGTGCAATTTCTCAGATATTGCGCTGAGTGTATTGTGCAGCGTGATTGGACATCAAAAAAGCAAGAACACATTAATCGTCGATGCCGGTGCTTTGGCACTTTCCAAAGATATCAGTACCGCCTCGCAAACCAACTACTGCGGCTACGGATTAATTCAAGATCCCGTCTCCAACGCACTAATCGCCAATTTATTTGTGCAGCACGTAAGTCAAGAACATGGACAAATCACATCAAAAAATGAATCAATTGATTTCAACCAATTCCCGATTGGCACTAAGTTAAAAATTTTGCCCAATCATGCTTGCATGATGGCCGCGCCTTATTCCAGTTATCACGTTCATGAAGACGGCCACGTCATCGCTATCTGGGATAAGATTGTTGGCTGGTAGAATCGGCCTTTCGAAGCTTAGACCGAATTAAACCTGAGCACTAAATATCGTCAACATCAGCTCGCTTTCGTCATGCAATCGATAAACCGGTCGTTTTCCGGATAGCTGCTCACTGGTATCCAAAATAACCGAAACCCCTTCGCCTCTTTTGTCCATGATGTGGGTACGGCGATGATTCACCTTGTCATCGTTGATAGGACAGCGGGCGAGTAAGCTGGTCAATGCCTCGTTGCGAGCTGACTGCCGGAAAGGCAAGCTCTCTGGCGTCATGGTGTTAGACAACATACCCGGCGAGTACAATTCCAACCGATCTTCAAATAAGCGTAAACGCACCTTGGTACCTGCCATCGAATAATCACGATGGGCGACGGCATTGGTAACCGCCTCGAATATCGCCAACATATCAAACTGGGGTAAATCCACTCGCCCACCTTCCGCGCGCTTATAGGCGGCAACCCTCATATTTCTGCGCACAAACGCACATGCCTCACGGATCTGTCGATCCAGTGGTCCAGTAATATCCTGCGTATCCTGCTGGTAAATGGTCTCACCTGCGGTCAAAAATTCTGTTCCCTGATACGCCACCGCTTGTATGAAAGCCCCCGGCAAAAACTGGTGCGGCGCGAGACAACTCATCAACAAACCTGCCACCGTCGGACGCCAGTCACCTTGTTCATCACGCGCCAACATGGCGAGCTTACTCAACAAAATCTCAGGTGCGTCGTTGCTATGCGCGGTTGCGAATCGCCGCCACAGCGCCTCCTCCATATCAGCCAGCGTTGCTCGCGGTACAGGTGTTTCATCAAAGCGGATCAACCGAGATTGGCTGCGCTGCTGAAATAAACGAGCTAGCTGATCGGGCGGAATGGGGCGCTTAGATGAACCAACTCGATGCAGATAACCACCTGGGCTTTGATGGATAAAAAGACTGCGCTCAACAGCAATTCGGATAACAATCTGCTCCACGCCACCTACATCAGGCAAAGTCATGCGTTCAATGATGGGCGCCAAAGGCGGCTTGATGGATTGCTCACAAGCTTCACGCACCAATCGTTCTACTGCATCTAAGTGCTCCAGCGGGATACCGAGCACTTGTCGTGTGGCGTCATCTACACCCAGCAAAATAACACCGCCTGCACCATTCGCGAATGCGGCCAACTCATCCGCCAATTTATCCTGAACCGGCCCCTTGATCTTGCTGCCGGCAAACCTGACTTCTTTTAATTCCAGAAAGGTGTCTGCACCCAGTCTGATTTTTTCCAGCAATTCATTGCGTGTTGCCAACATATTAATAGTCCATTAAAACCAAATTCCAACGACGAATAAACGTCTTATCTCCCACAATGCTTTGTTAGGTCGAGCTAAGATAAATAATCAACCAGCAATATTCCAGCCACTCTTAAAATGACTTAACTTTACAAGCGTCGATTCAAAAAATATCCAATTAAACTTCGAAAACATTTTTACCTACCTTCCATCACCACGCCTTATCCCCAACCGCACACTCATACCCGCTCGGGCGATCATTGCTTTGATGCCAACAACCCCGACCATTACTGCTCAAGGTTAAACCGCCGTCGCCTTGCTGGACGCGATCAATGGGAATCGCAGTTAACCAAAAGATCACGGCATTACCCACAGGGTTAGGTGACAGTTGCAGTTGATAACGCGGCGAAGGATGTGTCACTAAGGTTTGCGGATCAATGACGTTGGGCAAATTGGCATTGGCGCTGCGGACACGCAGCCGAGCGATTTGTGCAACGACATCGGATAAGGCGGCTTTGGCCGTTTCCCGATGTACTTTGATCACATGCCGCTGATAAGTTGGCACGGCAACGGCGAGCAGCAAGCTAATGATGGCCAGCCCGATCATCAGCTCCATTAAGGTGACGCCGCGTGAGTTAGACGGTAAATTGCATGCCCAAACGGTGGCCCACGATTTCATAGGATTCAATCACGTCTCCGAGATCTTGACGAAAGCGGTCTTTGTCCAACTTTTCACGCGTGGCTTTATCCCAGATACGGCAGCCGTCTGGGGTAAACTCATCGCCCAACACCAAGCGCTCACCAATCAAGCCAAATTCCAACTTGTAATCCACCAGCAGCATACCGGCTTGATCAAACACTTGTTGCAAACAAACGTTGACGTCAAAGGTCAGTTGTTTCATGCGGACGACCTGCGCTGCCGTCGCCCATTTAAAAGTTTCAATATGCGATTCATTGACCATTGGATCTTTGAGCTTGTCGTTTTTTAAAAAAAACTCAAAGGTCGGTGGCGACAAGGTTTCACCCAGCGCGATGCCCAGGCGCTTGCACAAACCACCCGCTGCGATATTGCGCACCACACATTCCAGCGGCAACATCTGCAAACGCTTCACCAAAGAAACGTTGGGCGCAATCACGGCTACATGATGGGTTTCAATGCCCGCGGCTTGTAATTTCAGCATGATGAAGGCATTAAATTGATTATTCACCAAGCCTTTGCGCGCCAACTGCGAAATTTTTTCGCCATCAAACGCCGAAACATCATCACGATATTCCATGATGAATAAATCGGGATCATCGGTTTGATACACGGTTTTGGCTTTACCCGCATACAGGGCTTGCCGTTTGGCAGGGATCTTCATACTCATCACTCACTTTAGAAATCGACCTTAACGGATCGGTCTACTTTTCCTTACAAATCCGATTGCAGGCCTTACAAATCCGATTGCAGTTCTTTATACAGGGCTTGCAATAATTGCTCAGCGGCAGCTTTTGGCGGCAAGGTTTCATCATCCTGTTCTAGCGTCGCCTGCGTTCCTTTTTGATTACGCGAGACGCGCAACACTAAAGGTGCTTCGGGTAATTTAATGGTGCTGGATTTTAAGCGCAGATAATACACGCCCGTGGTACGATTTAAGTCTTCGACCCGCACATGAATCTTTTGCAAAGACTCACCCACAGTTTCCCAAGCTTGCACAAAAGCCTGCTCGATCACCAATACCGGATAACCATTGCCATCGCGAATCAGTTCCACGCGCGGTTTTTGCCCTGGAGCAACTGCAGGCGCACTGGCTTTGCTGTCTGACAAGCTATAAAATTCAAACAGCTGTTCGGTTAAAAAATTCAATCGCTTTAATGCAGCGGCATCCACTGGCGTGGCCACAAAACTTCCTGTCGATGAACTGAGTGCTTTTGACGCCACCCGCTGCTCAGCAACCCGTAGTGCATAGCCAGCATTTTCTGGCGTTAATGACCACTGGTAGCGCACCCGAGTTGAAGACCAGGACAACAAGCGTCGTGTTTTTGCCCAGAACCCCAACTTGACGGGGATAACGCGCACCGGCAACCAATCCGTATGCAGCGTGAACGACCGAGCGTCTGGCAGCGATTTCTGCTCCGCCGGCTTCTGCAACGATCCTGATAAATACGGTTGTTTTTCGACAAAGCGCTGCGTCATGGACCAAAAATCATCAACCGCCAATTGCGACTCAATCCACAATTGACCTTGCTGATTATGCAATTGCAACGCATTACCAAATTGCGATTTGATCAGCACTTGGGTGCGCGGCACTGGATAGTCGGACGTGGGCACAAAAGACTGATCAGAAGACACAGTCGCTAGCGATGGAATTTTTAAAGTAGTTTGCTGAGTGTTAGCGGCAAGTGCCGTGGTGGATAGCAAAGGTTCCGGTATCGACAAGGGCGCAGACAATCGCGCTTGTTGATAATCCATACTGCGATCCCGCCACCAGGGTCGATTACCGATCCAACTGCATCCCGTCAATGAGATCAGCAAAGCAGTGATGGCCATACCGTTTAAAAAACGCCGATATTGTAAAATCATTGTGGCACTTCCAAGCCTTGCAGCGCGAGATCAAGCTGAGCGTGAAATTTTTCCGACAAAGGCGTCA
The DNA here is from genome assembly GCA_031409375.1 of Gammaproteobacteria bacterium. Lineage (GTDB taxonomy): Bacteria > Pseudomonadota > Gammaproteobacteria > Pseudomonadales > JANQJO01 > JANNXD01. Next base: position 6,552 of record JANNXD010000064.1, read on the forward strand.
GTGGCAAACGAATACCTTCAGCGATCAAACCCATTTTATACAAGGCCCATTTCACCGGAATCGGATTGGACTCGACAAATAATGCACGGTGTAAGGGCATCAAGCGCTTCTGCAGCTCACGTGCACCTTCTACATTTTTACTCATCGACAAGGTCGCCAAGGTTTTCATTTGCTGCGGTGCGACATTGGCGGTCACCGAAATATTACCGTGACCGCCCATCAACATAAATTCAGCCGCCGTGGCATCATCGCCCGAATACACCGCAAAACCCTGCGGTGCCGCCTCAATTAAACTTTTACCCCGCGCTAAATCACCGGTGGCGTCTTTAATACCGACGATATTGTCAATTTTGGCGAGCGCCAAAGCAGTCTCATTACTCAAATCCACCGAGGTGCGCCCCGGCACATTATAAAGAATCAACGGCACGTCAACGCTTTGCGCAATATTCTGATAATGCAGGAACATTCCCATTTGAGTCGGCTTGTTGTAATATGGCGTCACCAACAAGCAAGCATCGACACCAGCTTGCTGCGCCGCCTGCGTTAACTCGATGGCCTCTTGCGTACTATTCGCACCGGTGCCACCAATAATAGCAATCCGCCCATCGGCCCATTCCACCATTTGGCGAATGACCTTACCATGCTCAACGACATCCAGCGTGGCAGATTCACCCGTGGTACCCACTGCAATCAGCGCATCGGATTTTTTATCGATATGCCACATGACGAGGCGCTCCAGCGCAGGCCAATCAATCGCACCGTCTGCCAACATGGGTGTAACCAACGCTACAATACTACCCGTTATCTTATTTTCACTACGCATTTCGCCCCCAGGGCCAAGCTGATCGATCCACATCATTCATAACAAAAACGTCATGGTACTGATACACCCGCCAATCTACAAGGCAGACAACGACAGCGATCGATTTTTGTTTGACGCAAGCACTGTATCTGCCTAGGCTAGCGATAACTCTCAACTCACCATTATTCAACCCCGCACAGGAATCATCATTTATGACGCTGCTAGCCAATCAAAACGAACTCATTCAAGCCGTTCTCAATCAACCTGTGCCCGAATTCCGCGCCATGGCCACCTCAGGTAAAGATGTGCTGTTATCAGCACTAAAAGGCTATAAGGTCGTGCTGTATTTTTATCCCAAAGATAATACGCCCGGCTGTACGCAAGAAGGGCAAGATTTCACCGCGCTATACGCCGAATTTAAAACCGCTAAGACCTGCGTATTTGGCGTATCACGCGATTCACTGGCTTGTCATGAGCGATTTAAAAGCGAATACCAGTTTCCGTTTGAATTATTGACCGACACGGATGAAAGCTTATGCAAGTTATTTGATGTTATTAAACAAAAAAATATGTACGGCAAACAGGTCATGGGCGTCGAACGCAGCACCTTTTTGATTGATGCCAATGGCATCCTGAAACAAGCATGGCGTGGCGTTAAAGTCCCCGGCCATGCGGCCGACGTATTAGCGGCTGTGAAAGCGCTGCCATAACATGCGCAAAACTCGACATTTATGGGCATGGCTTGCGCTATGTTTATTACTGCTAATACAGGCGTTTTACCTGAGCTGGCAATTATTGGCTCCCAGTGATTTTTTATTTGCTCGCTGGTATGACGTGATGCACATTGATCGCGCTATTTTGCAATATGCGCCGCTGAATCGTTATAAACAAGACTTTGCCAAAACCAATCACACCGAACACCTGCGTCTCTTTCATGAAATCACCCAAGCTATGCAAGGCGATGCTGATCACCGTCAATGGCGATTAACCACGCTGGCTTATCATGATGCAGAAGGTAAAGTAATCGACACGCTGCTACGAGAACCTGAAATCCAGCATCTGTTGGATGTGGGCAAACTGGTCGATGGCTTTAAACGGGTTAGCCTGGCGTCTATTTTATTGAGTTGCGCGCTCTTGGTATTCCTCCACAAAACACGCAGCGCTTTTCCAGGTTTAAAACGATTGGGTGCTGGCTTTGCTGGCGTCATCACCTTAATCACCGGCCTTGTTTTTATCCTTGGCCCGGTGAAAGTATTTTATCAACTCCATCACTGGATTTTCCCACCGCAGCATCAGTGGTTTTTTTACTATCAAGAATCCTTAATGACAACCTTTATGCAAGCCCCTATGCTATTTGGGTATATCGCCAGCACTTGGGTAGCACTGGCAATCGTATTGTTCACACTATCGCTGTGTGGACTGGCTTATGGTTTTGGTGCCTTCCACAACTCCTCTAAACGTTGATCACGTCCACAGTTGGATCTATATAACTTATATCGCAGCGGATTTTTTTCATGATAGCCCTGGTGATATTCTTCAGCTGGATAAAAAGTACCGGCTGCGACAATCTGCGTATAAATCGTCATATTGGGATATTGCGCCAACACGGCCACTTTTGATTGCTCGGCTTGCTGCAATTGCTGCGCACCATGGGTAAAAATCGCGGTGCGGTATTGATCGCCCACATCACAAAATTGCCTATTTTTTACTGTCGGATCGATATTCTGCCAAAACATACCGACTAGCTTGCTGTAAGAAATCACCGCCGGATCAAACGTCACCTGCACGGCTTCCGCATGTCCAGTTTTACCTGCCGACACCTGTTCATAAGTGGGATTAGCAACGGTGCCACCGATATAACCCGAGACCACTTTGCTCACGCCGGGCACACCGTCATACACGGTTTCCATACACCAAAAACAACCACCAGCAAAAGTCGCCAGTTCTGTTTTAGCATTCGCATCGATCGTCTTTGCTGCACCTGTTTCTGCCATCGCTAATCCGCCTAAAAAAAACAACCCTAGCAGCCATATGCTTGTGTACCATTTATTCATGACGTTATCCTCAGCAAACCGACTTGAACTACCCATAATGACACCCATTTATCAAACAACCATCTAACAGATTAATGACCAGATGAATGACGAAGCATGAATAAACACTTTACCTGCCATGCCAGTGGCTGCGCCTGCGATTGACCACTAAAAATGTTTGAATCCAGCGTCCATCCCTAATTGATACGGAAGTGGCGGCTCTAAGGTTACATGATCACCAACAATAATTTCACCAATAGCGACTAAGGAGAAGCGCTCAACCAAAGATTGCATGGCGGATTGCTGCGACACTGGCACCGTAAAACACAGCTGATAATCTTCGCCACCGGTTAAGGCTGACTGAAACGCCTGCTCCTCAGACAAATACTGTCGTGCTCGCGCCAAAGGCAACCGCCGATAATCGAGACGAGCACCGACGCCACTGGCTTGCAAAATATGACCAAGATCGGCCAACAGTCCATCGGAAACATCAATCGCCGCATTGGCAACACCCAATAGTGATTGACCCAACGCTAATTGTGGCTGCGGATAATAATGCGCATTTAACCAAGTGTTGTTCAACGCGATTTTTTTCTGCAAGCCCAATAAACCCAGCGCCGATTCACCGAGCTGACCCGACACATAAATCACATCCCCCACCTGAGCCCGACTGCGCAACAACGCCTGCTGACGATTCACTTCACCGATCACGGTAATACTGATACCAATGCCCTGCTGACTACGACAAGTATCCCCACCGACCAAGCTAACCGCGTACCGTTTAGCGCAATCCAATAATCCTTGTTGAAAATCACTAAGCCAACATTCATTAATCTTTGGTATTTGCAACGCCAAGGTGCAATATTTCGGCGTTGCCCCCATAGCGGCCAGATCACTCAGGTTCACCGCTAACGCTTTATGGCCCAACGCATTCGGAGGCATATCCGCATAAAAATGTGTACCCTCTAACAAACTATCGGTAGAAACCGCCAACGCCAACTCAGGGGAGATCGGCAAGAGCGCGGCATCGTCACCAATACCCACCACACCTGTCGGCAGATCAGTGATCGCGCTGTCTTTAAAAAAATGCTGAATCAGTTCAAATTCATTCATAGGATTGAAAATCAAATAAAGTGGATTGCTTCAAAAATCTGCCGTTTACTAAAAACTAGTGTTACACTTTTGCAATTCTAACGTTCAACAACTGGCAACAGGTAAACAAACTCTTCGCATGAAACCTTCGTTGCAACTGAAAATGGGCCAACATCTGGCCATGACACCGCAGCTGCAACAGGCTATTAAATTGTTGCAACTGTCTAGTTTAGAACTTCAACAAGAAATTCAACAAGCACTCGATTCTAATCCGTTACTTGAAGCCGAAGACGCTGTACATGACAGCGTCGACGAACCGCTACCACCCCAAGATTTTACCAGCCCCGCGCCTGAATCGAGTGAGCTCAATTATAGCGATAGCACGCAGGAAGCTGCATCTGAAAACACACTGCCGGATGATCTTCCTGTCGACTCTACCTGGGAAGATACTTTCCAGGATACCTTTCAAAACATCAGCGCCAGCAGTTATAGCGGCAACGATGAAGAAGACAATAATTTTATTGATCGCAACACCAAGCCGGATACTTTAATTGATCATTTAATTTGGCAACTTGAACTAACGCCGATGAACTCACTGGATCACACCATTGGCGTGCACATTATTGAAAGCATGAATGAGCGCGGTTATTTAAGCTTAACACTCGATGAAATTCGCGACTCAGTGATCCGAGAGTTAACCGAAGAATCTACAGAACCACCCCTTGTAGAAGACGATGAAATTCTAGCGGTACTGCATCGCATCCAACAATTTGACCCACCAGGTGTCGCCGCACAAAATCTACAAGAATGCTTGGCCATTCAATTAAAACAACTACCGGAAACTATGCCTTGGCGTAAAGAAGCACTGCAGCTGGTAACTGAACACTTAGAGTTATTTGGCAAACATGAATATGCCGCTTTACAAAAAAAATTACGTGTTGATGAAACCAGTTTAAAGTTGATTTTGCAGTTGATCCAATCTTTAAATCCTCATCCAGGCAGCCATCTACAAAGCAATCAGGCTCAATATATTGTCCCTGATATTTTTGTTACCAAACACCATGATTGCTGGAAAGTAGAACTCAATGCCGATGTCGCACCCAAGCTACGCGTCAACAGTGGTTACGCTGCATTAATCCAACAGACCAAATCCGCTCAAGATTCCACTTATCTGAAAAACAATTTGCAGGAAGCGCGATGGTTTATTAAGAGCCTACAAAGCCGTAATGAGACTTTGTTAAAAGTCGCCATTGAAATCGTCAAACATCAACGTGGTTTTTTTGATTATGGTGAAGAAGGCATGAAGCCTTTGGTATTGCATGACATTGCCGAGATTGTTGAGATGCACGAGTCCACCATCTCACGCGTGACCACGCAAAAATTCATGCATACACCTCGTGGAATTTTTGAACTAAAGTACTTTTTTTCTAGTCATGTTAATACCACCTCAGGTGGCGAATGCTCTTCAATCGCAATCAAGTCGATCATTAAAAATCTGATCGACAACGAAAACAAAAGCCATCCATTGAGTGACAATGACATTGCCAAACAGCTAAAAATCTCTAAAGGCATTAATGCAGCACGTCGTACCATTGCCAAGTATCGAGAGTCACTGAACATCGCCCGCTCGAATGAACGCAAACGATTAGTTTAAAACACTTTACATTCTCGTATTTTTTAAAGGAGCCTTGCATGCAAATCACCCTCAGCGGACACCATGTTGAAATCACGGATGCATTACGACATTACGTACACGATAAATTAAGCAAACTAGGACATCACAGCGACGAAATCATCTCTATTAAAGTCATTTTGCAGTTAGAAAACATTCGTCAACTAGCAGAAGCCAGTGTGCACATCAAAGGCGCCGAACTATTTGCCAAGGCGGACGATGAAGACATGTATGCAGCTATTGATGCCCTTGCTGACAAACTTGATCGTCAATTGATAAACCACAAGACTAAGGCGCTCGATCGCCAACAACACCCCCGAAAAAGTGCCCTTTAAAAACTTAGCTAATACGCCTGATGAACACACCAGCTTCATCAGGCGGCAACCTCGCTCGGTAAACGCTTCTTTTCGAGTTACTTTTGAACGAGGAGCAACATCTCCTTTTCACACACCCATACACCTACCCATAAACCCAATGTCATTAACTTAAGGCAATCGATTAGCCGATTAAGTCCACTCTGTTCGGCGCAGCATGTAGAGACAAGGCATGCCTTGTCTCTACGGTGTGATGGTGAAGATTGTGGCCATTATGAAGACTCCGTGCTAGAAAAAAATCGGATCACCTAAACGCTATTGCCTTAAGTTAATGACATTGCCCATAACCCGCCCTTATAGCCCACCATTCCCATAGCTGCGTTTACTATGAGGCCAATCGACTTGATTGATCGGTCTGTCCAAAACTCAGGTCCGTGTGTACAATGACCGCTCATTTTATTGGCACACCGACTTTTATTCGCTACCTGATCCGTTCGAGGATGTTATGTACCCACGTCTTAATGCGTTTTCTGTTTATGATCCGCAAATGGCCTCGGCAATTGCTGCCGAACAAACAAGGCAAGAAGCACATATTGAGTTGATCGCTTCTGAGAATTACACCAGCCCGGCGGTGATGTGGGCGCAGGGTTCTGGACTCACCAATAAATACGCTGAAGGTTATCCAGGCAAACGATATTACGGTGGATGTGAAGCGGTGGATGTGTGCGAAGAGCTCGCCATTACACGTGCTGCAAAGCTGTTTGGTGTTCCTTATGTGAATGTGCAGCCGCACTCGGGCTCCCAAGCCAATGCGGCAGTGATGATGGCGCTGTTAAATGCCGGCGATACAATCCTGGGAATGAGTCTGGCGGAAGGTGGGCATTTAACCCATGGCTCTTCGGTGAGCTTTTCGGGCAAGTTATATCATGCGGTGCAATATGGCCTTGATCGTGCGACGGGTGAAATTGATTATCAGCAGGTTGAGCGCTTGGCGCATGAGCACAAGCCCAAACTGATCATTGCGGGTTTCTCGGCCTACTCAAAAGTCGTTGATTGGCAAAAATTTCGCGACATCGCCGATCAAGTCGGCGCTTATTTTTTGGTGGATATGGCGCATGTGGCTGGCTTGGTGGCGGCGGGTGTTTATCCGAGCCCGTGTCAAATTGCCGATGTAGTCACCACCACCACGCATAAAACGTTGCGCGGTCCGCGTGGTGGTTTGATTTTGTCGAAAGATCCTGAGCGTTTTGCCAAAAAACTGAATTCGGCAGTGTTCCCCGGTGGTCAAGGTGGGCCGTTGATGCATGTGATTGCAGCGAAAGGCATTTGTTTTCAAGAAGCGATGCAACCTGAGTTTGTTGCTTATCAACGTCAAGTGGTGGCCAATGCCAAATCCATGGTGGCGGTGATGTTAGCGCGTGGTTTCAACATCGTATCCGGCGGCACCGAGAATCATTTATTTTTAGTGGATTTGATCAATAAACGTATTACCGGAAAAGCCGCCGATGCCGCACTGGGCAATGCGTTTATCACCGTGAATAAAAACAGCGTACCCAATGATCCTCAGTCGGCTTTTGTTACCAGTGGATTGCGCATTGGCACCCCTGCGGTGACCACGCGCGGTTTTGCGCTTAAAGAAGTCACCGAATTGGCCGGTTGGATCTGCGATATTTTGGATGACGTGGACAACGTGGAATTGCAGCTGCAAATTCGCGACAAGGTGGCAACCATGTGTGCGCAGTTTCCTGTGTATGCGGTTTAAGCAAACGGGATGCATGATCAAAACGCCGATAATTTAAAGTCCGTGCTTTAAAAACTGTTTAAAGCGAGCGTCCTATGTACTGCCCTTTTTGTAATGCGCTGGATACGAAAGTAATCGATTCACGCTTGGTGGCTGAAGGCACGCAAGTGCGCAGACGGCGCGAGTGCTTGGAGTGCTCCGAGCGTTTTACCAGTTACGAGATTGCCGAGTTGTTGATGCCGCGCGTCATCAAACAAGATGGTCGGCGAGAAGTATTTGACGAGCAGAAATTAAAAACGGGTTTGTTGAAAGCGTTAGAAAAACGTCCGGTGGGCGATGATGCAGTGGGTGCGGCCGTAAGTCGCATTCAGCAAGAGGTGCGGGCGAGTGGCGAACGGGAAATTAGCACACGCTTGATTGGTGAAAAAGTCATGAAGGTGTTAGCGGATCTGGATCCGGTGGCTTATTTGCGTTTTGCCTCTGTATATCGTTGTTATGAAGACATCAGCGAGTTTTTAAAAGAAATTGAGCAGTTGCAGCGGCGTGATCCATGAGCACGCCTTTGATGAATACGGCGATCAACACGATATCGCTGAGCGACACAGATCGCCATTGGATGACACGAGCATTGCAGCTGGCGGCACGCGGACTTTTTACCGTGAGTCCGAATCCTTGTGTAGGTTGTGTGATTGTTAAAGATGGCCGCAACATCGGTGAAGGCTTTCATCAGCAAGCCGGATGCGCACATGCTGAAGTGAATGCATTAAGCGGTTTATCCCTTGAAGGCGCAGAGGGTACGCAAGATGCGACAGTTTATGTCACCTTAGAGCCTTGTTGTCATCACGGAAAAACGCCGCCTTGTACGAGCGCGTTAATTAACGCAAAGGTAGCGCGAGTAGTAGTGACGCAAGTCGATCCTAATCCCTTGGTTTCAGGGCAAGGGATTGCACAGTTACGGGCAGCTGGGATCACAGTGGATGTTGTGCAAGCGCTGATTTTGCAAGACAAAACCGAACCGCTTAATTTGGGATTTTTGCAGCGTATGCGCGGCGGTTTGCCACTTGTACGTGTGAAATTGGCAGTCAGCATGGATGGACGCACCGCGCTAGCGAATGGTGAAAGTCAGTGGTTAACCGGTGAAGCGGCGCGCCAAGACGTGCAGTATCTACGCGCACAAAGCTGCGCGATTATCAGCAGTGCGCGAACGGTTTTACAAGATCAAGCGCGTTTAACGGTGCGAGCTGAGCAGTGGCCGAACGCCTATCCCACTGTGCCAATGATGTATTCCGACCAACAAGGTAAGGTACGTCAGCCGTTGCGGGTGATTGTCGATCGTCAACAACGAATGCCCATCGATCATGTGTTTTTTCAGCAGCCAGGGCGAACGCTATGGTGCGTGGCCAAGCAACCCGCACAGATTCCAGAGCGCGTGGATGTGTTGCAGGTCCCTTTTTTTGATCAAAATAACGGCGCCCAGAATAATGGTTTAGATTTAACTTTTATTTTGCGAGAATTGGCCAAGCGGCAATGTAATGAAGTGTTGGTCGAAGCTGGGCCACGTTTGGCCAGTGGATTTCTGGAGCACAATCTTGTCGATGAAATCTACATTTATATGGCACCGCTGATTTTAGGTGATCAAGCCAAACCGCTGTTTTATACACAGCTAGAAGCGTTAAACCAAGCGAAGCGTTGGCAGTTGCACAGCGTTGATCGCATCGACAACGACGTGCGTTTGATTTGGAGCCGTGCATGTTTACTGGATTAATCGAAGCCACGGGCCGCCTTGTAGAGCTGCAACCGCTCGGTGGTGATGTACGCTTGTGCTTGCAAGTCGATGATTGGGCGGATCGACGATTAACGCTGGGCGACAGTATTGCGGTGAACGGTGTTTGTTTGACCTTAATCGAACATCAGCAGACGCAATTAGCCTTTGATGTATCCGATGAAACCTTACGGTGCACCAGCTTGGCAAAATTGCAATCAGGCGATGCAGTGAATTTAGAAACGGCGCTGACCTTACAAAAACCCCTCGGCGGCCATTGGGTGAGTGGTCATGTCGATGGCGTTGGGCAAGTGCTAGCCGTCACGCCGGTTGCGCGTGGTCAAGTATGGCGTATCCAATTTCCAGAAGCGTTGGCAAAGTTTATCGCCAGCAAAGGTTCGATCACGGTGGATGGGATTAGTTTGACCGTCAATCAAGTCGATGATGATCTGCAAAGTTTTGAAGTCATGATTGTGCCGCATACCCAAACACACACCAACATCGGTCATTGGCAAATAGGTCAAAGGGTGAATTTGGAAGTGGATTTGCTCGCCCGTTATCTGCATCGAATGATGCAGTACAATCGCGAATAGCCGTCGAGAAATTTACCTAAAACCACTTGGAAAAATGGTCAGTTTTTATCAAATAGTTGTTATTCAATGGTTTTCACATTCAGAGTATTCCCCGTATGCCCTTAGATCGGATAGAAGATTTAATCGAAGATATTCGCCAAGGCAAGATGGTAATTTTGGTAGATGATGAAGATCGCGAGAACGAAGGTGATTTGATTATGGCGGCTAGCCATGTTACGCCGCAAGCCATTAACTTTATGGCCAAGCATGCACGCGGATTGATTTGTTTGACGTTAACGCCACAGCGCTGCGAACAACTGAATTTACCCCTGATGGTACGCGATAATCAAAGTCCTTATGCCACCAATTTCACCTGTTCAATTGAAGCTGCACAAGGCGTGACCACGGGTATTTCTGCGGCGGATCGTGCGCATACGATTCGCACGGCTGTTGCCCCACTTGCCAAACCACGCGATTTAATTCAGCCAGGGCATGTATTTCCGCTACGCGCGCGCGAAGGCGGCGTGCTAAAACGGGCAGGACACACTGAAGCAGGTTGTGATTTGGCGAAGCTAGCAGGACTTGAGCCTTGCAGTGTTATTGTTGAAATCATGAATGAAGATGGCAGCATGGCGCGTCGCGCTGATTTAGAAATCTTTGCGCAAACCCATGGCTTAAAAATGGGCAGCATTGCAGACTTAATTCATTATCGCGTGGTGCATGAAAGCACGGTCACACGCTTGCAAACCCAGGCATTAAAAACGCTGTATGGTGATTGCCAGGTCGTTGCATTTGAAGACTCGCTAGATCCACAACAGATGCATCTTGCCATTATTTTTGGTGATCTGCAGCAGCAGAAGGTACCCTATGTGCGCGTGCATATTGGTCATCCCTTACGTGATTGGCTGGGCGTTGTCTCAACCAATCGTAGCAGCTGGATATTGCCCATGGCGTTAAAGTTTTTAGGTGCGCAAGGAGGCATATTGGTGTTGATTGATCAAACCACTCTGTCAGTGGGCGAAACCAAATGCGCCTGGCAAAGCTTAATGCCAACGGATTGGTTAGGCACAGTGGATAGCTTGATAGAGGCTACTGATACGGATAGTGCGACAACTCCGTCTTACCGGACCATTGGCACTGGCTCGCAAATTCTGCGAGCATTAGGTGTACGACAAATGCGCCTATTGAGTTCTAAACTGAAATTTAATGCCTTATCTGGTTTTGATCTTGAGATTCTCGAATATATTGAACCACCCACCAGTTTGACAGCGCTTGCGGTTTAAAAGCGGGATAAATTAAAAAAGGATATGAATAATGAAAGTGATTGAAGGTAATTTTACGGCGAGTCCTGCCAAGTTCTGTTTGTTAGCCACCCGATTTAACGCCTTAGTGGTGGATAGTTTGGTCGCGGGTGCGCATGATGCACTACTGCGGCAGGGCATACCCGAGGCGCAAATTACCTTAGTGAAAGTACCCGGTGCATTTGAGCTACCCTTGGCCGTCAAAAAAATTCTCGCCAGCAATCAATATCAGGCAGTGATTGCCTTAGGCGCAGTGATTCGCGGTGATACGCCGCATTTTGATTATGTCGCCGGAGAATGTGTTAAAGGCATTGGACAATTGGGGTTAGCCTATGATATACCGGTCGCTTTTGGCGTATTGACCACCGACACGGTTGAACAGGCCATGGATCGTGCGGGTTTAAAAGCGGGTAACAAAGGTGCTGAAGCCGCCATGGCGGCTTTAGAAATGGTTAATTTACTGAAGCAGTTATAGGGTTTTATTGATGTCAGATGCAAGGTCAGCTAAGCCAGAAGATTCGACTAAGACAGAAAATAAAGCCGCGAATAAACCAGCCAAATCGCACTCTACCGCACAATTTTATGCGCGTCGTTCGCGCGCGCGGGGTTTTGTCATTCAAGCGCTTTATCAAGCAGTCGTTAATCCGGAGCCTGCCTATATTCTGCTGGCGCAATTTGAAACGCGATTTGATATGAGCCGTGCCGATGTACCGTATTTTCAAGAGCTGGTACGTGGCGTGTTAGCCAATAGCGCAGCATTAGACACCGCAATCACTCCGCACTTGGATAGACCGTTAGCCGAGCTGGATCCGATTTCCATTTCCATTTTGCGTTTAGCAGTTTTCGAATTGCAAAATCAAATCGAGATCCCTTATAAAGTGGTGATCAATGAAGCAGTTGAGCTAGCGAAAAAATTCGGCCCAGAACAAAGCGCCAGTTTTGTGAATGCGGTGGCGGATCAACTGGCAAAGCAGCTGCGAGCGGATGAGAATGCTCCAGTGGATGTCGGACAATTGGAGAGTTGAACTTGGATCCACTACCAAAGTCCCCAACAACACAGTCTCCAGCAAGTTTACCTCGATCTAGGTCTTTAGGTTCTCGGAGTCCAACTCAAACACAACCGGACGCCGAGTGCTGTCCAGTTACTTTATCGCCATTCAATCTGCCGGTTAAGTTAAGTTGTGGCCATAAATTTGAGCATAAAGTTGCGCTGCGCTTATTTGCTCAGCGCGACATGCGTTGCCCTCTGTGCCGATGGGATCTCAAGACACTAAAGCCAATTCTTCACACGACCGACAGTTCAAGCGCGATTTTTTATCCCGTACAGGTACAGCTATCCGTTGATGAAACCGATGACTCACTTAATCACGCACCACTGATACCTGACCTGTAATCTCAACAACATCGCCCCATTCTTCCAGTGCAACCTTGCAGCTAGGACGCAATTCAGGCTTTTCATTCAACAGTTTGGAGATGAATTTTTTTTCTGCTGGAGTGGGTTGTCTTGGCGATTGATCGTTTATCTCATCGGGTTCCACAACTAAATGCAATAAACAATTGATGGTCTTGCCTAAGGCATACATATTGGCCGCTTGATTATTGATCTCAACCGGTTTTTCTCCAACTCCAAATCTACCCCTCACTGCTTCCGGTGGTTCAAAACCAGGGGAGCATGGCATGTCATCCAGAGCGTTAATCAGGAATGTTTTTTCACAACTTGCACTGCCTAAATCAAAAACAGTGACTGCTCCTTTAACAACCTCTTTTGTTTGCGGATTGATTTCCGGAGTGAACATTATATTATCAGGCTTGATGTCGCCATGAAAAATACCCAAGCCTTCCAAATACACAATTGCCTCTAATATTGAAGTAATGGTTTGATGCAAATGAGCAAGATTACTTAAGAAGCATTCATCTCTATGTTTAAATTTGCGACCCTGAATCTTGTCCATGATCAAATAGCACTGATCTTCATCTTGATTTTCAATCAATGCATAGATCTTGGGAAATGCTGGGTGACTAATTGCTTGTAGCATTTCAAATTCAACGCGTGCCTCGGCTTGTAGGCGGTTATCAGTTTCTGGCTCACCTTTTAATAGTAGCTTTTTAACTGCTAACGTTTGCGCGGGATCCTCTGCTAGCTCAGTGACTTTTTGAGCTGAAAATACTACAGCATTGCCACCTTTTCCTAATTGCTTAAACTCATTATTATTTATATCAATGCGCCAAATATTATTGTTCTGTTGGATATAGCGCTTTAATTCTTGGGTTATAGAAGCTTTTGCTTGGTTGATCTCGGCGGAGGAGGCATCATTAAAGTGCAAACTAAATCTATTTAAAAATCCATTAATCAATTGTTTTTCATTAACGCTAAAGAACAGATTAAAGTTTAAAATAACTGCCCGCACGCCATATTGACGGATTGTTTCGGTGATCCAGGATTTAATCGATTTACTGCGAGAAATGGCAAGTTGTGCCTCTGTTTGAGTTGATGATAATTTCTTGCTATTGATAAAACGTGGTCTTAATGATGGGACGCTGGGTTGGGTCATATCAGATCGGGATGTTTCTGCGGCGCGAACTCGTGGCAGCAAATGTGCTGGGATACTATCTAAAAAAAACAGTATGGATTTTTCTAAGAAAAACAGTGTGGATTTTTTTTCAAACTCATCGAGTTGCTTCGTTTGTCGCAATGATATAGCCAAATCACCCGCTAGCGAATGGGGTTGCTTTTTTATGAAATTATTCATGTTATTTTCCTGTTTTTGATGAGCTAAACCAATAACTGGCACAATCGGAAATTGTCATCCAGGACCGTTACCCTTGCCCGCGCATGGTAATACTTTACGGTCTCTGCTAGCAAGCACAGAACAAGCATGCCTGTAGCCGCGACATTTGTAGCAGGGCTGTGAGCACCTTTCCTTTACTGGATTATCAGCGGTCTCATGGTGAGGCAACAAGCTCTACGTCTCGACCGGCTTCTCTACTTTGCTGCTAAAGCAATTGCTGGACTTTTTTTCTGCGATTTTAACAAGGCTTTGGCATAGATCAAACTTTGTGATTGAGTTTGTTCGCCACCAATCATCCGTGCCAGTTCTTGGGTGCGTTGCTCGCGATTCAGCGCACTTAATCGACTGCGACTTTCGGTGGCCGTACTGATTTTTTCGGCAAGAAAATGCTGGTCAGCACGCGCGGCTACTTGTGCCGAATGGGTCACGCATAAAATCTGCTGATGTTTAGCAAGCTCAGCTAAATGCTCGCCAATATTTTCGGCAATTTTGCCACTTACCCCTGTATCAATTTCATCAAAAATCATCAATTGATTTTCATCATGTTGTTGCGCACGGCAAATAGTGCTCATCGCAAGGGTAATTCGTGACAGTTCACCGCCAGAGGCGACTTGGCGCAGAGGTTGCCATTGCGCTTGCTGATGCGTGGCAATTAACCACTGGGCTTGATGGAGCGCTTCAGGATTATCAGCTTCGCCCAGCACAAAGCGGCTGCGAAAATGCGGCATGCCCAGCTCCTGCACCATGCTAGTGAGTGCTGTGCTTAAACGTTCACCAGCATTACTACGCTTTTCATGCAGTTGCTGCGTCAGTTGCAATAACTGTTGATGATGCATATTTAAAGCATTTTCCAACTCGCTAATGTTATCCGCCAGTTGTGCTGATTGATCCATTTCTTGTTGCAGTGAATGCTGTTTGGCAGGTAAATCCTTGGGGTCAATTTGATGCTTTTTGGCAAGCTTATGCAGCTGGGTGAGTGTTTTATCAATCTGATCTAATTTCTGTGGTTCAACATCACAAAGTTGCTCCATGGTTTGGGCGCAGCCCACGGTCTCTTCGCAAAAAATTTGCATTTGTTGCAGAAATTGCAAACCTTCTTGCTGGGCAGGATGATCCAGTTTTAGTTGTTGCAACAGACGAGTCGCGCTATTGAGCTGATGCTGGATGTTGTTCGGTTGATATTGGAACAAGGCTAAAAATTGTTGCAACAGCGAATAATTGTGTTCCGCATGACTGAGCTGTTGATGTTGCCGGTTTAATTCGCTTAATTGTTCGGCTTCCGTAGCCCATGGTGTTAATTCTTCGAGCTGATAACTAATCAGCTGACGTCTTTGTTCATTACTGGCGAGTAATTCGCGCTGTTGTTGCAATTGTTGTTGTAACTGATGATGCCGCAGTAGCGTTTGCTCGGCTTCTTGGCTAAGTAATTGGTGGCCACCAAAATGATCAATTTTTTGTAGCAAACCTTTAGCATCACCCAACTGGTGCTGCTGATGCTGACCAGTAAAGCTGATCAGCAGTTGTCCCAACTCTTTTAGCGCGCTAATCGAACAAGGTTGATCATTTAAATAAGCTTTGGATTTGCCATCGGGCTTGATAATGCGACGAATCAGCAGTTGAAATGGCTCATCTAAAAAATCATGCTCCGCTAACCAAATATTCGCAGCGGGCAATTGTGCGGTATCAAATCGTGCGCTCATATCAGCTTGTGTAGCACCAGCAGCAACCAAATGTGCCTGGCTACGCTCACCGAGTAATAAACCAATCGCCGCCAGCGTGAGCGACTTACCCGCGCCAGTTTCACCGGTGATTACACTGAGACCCAGTGGAAGATCCAGATGAAGTTGCTCTATCAATACAAAGTTTTGAATATGAAGTTCAAGTAGCATAAAAAAATGTTTGCCAAAGAAAAAAATGAAAGCGGTGGCTAGGCTGAGATAATCACAGCAGGCTGTCAAGCCTTTTACTGACTTGATGCAGGATTAACAGGCAACCTGCGTGACTTAGTTGGATATGCTCTTCACGGTTGAATCTCGTATTTTTTTTCAGGTCAATTATTTGTATGATCTCATCACTCAATCCTGTACCGGAGAAAAAAATCAGGCTACGGGCTTCTGACTTATTTTTTCTAATCAGTTTAAATTGTGCACATAAATATTGAATTTATAAAATTTAAAATAAAGTGTGAAATAATTACGATTGTTATTTAATGCTAATTGTTGAATACTTCGATGCCCAAAATAAATGGGTATGACCTAAGGAGTAGATACAATGAAAACATTTAAGAAGGCTCTAATATCAAGTTCAGCATTAGTTGCTGCATTGGTTATTCAAGCATCAGCAAATGCCACATGTTTTGTTGACAATTATGGTTATAAATGGTCATTAAATCCTTCTAGCTCTACCGCTACTCATTCGTTTTATTCTGGCACCATGACGAATAGTTCCGGTACATTTGGTGCTGCCCTTATTAATCCTAAAGGCACCAACGTGGTAACTGTTGGATCCAATTACGGAACTACTTTTCACTATGCGCTTAGCTGGGGTCTAACCGGTGGTACTGGTGCATGGATAAACAATAATGGCGTGGGCAATGGAACAGTGAGTTCATTTGTTGTTACGTCATGCAGCGCAGCAGCTGCTCAAAGCGCTGCAAAACCAACCGGACCACTGCCAGGCGCTGAATAAGCTCTGCTTTGGCTTTAGTTAATAAAGAGTGATCGATGGTTAATATCAACATCGGTCACTTTTTTTATTCGCACGGATCGCAATTAGCGCCCTCCACTTCCCCACTTCTTGTTTTTTTGATAACCGATCAAATGAGTTATATTAGAGTTAATATACAAACATTATCTCTTTTATGGCGAACCATTACTTGACATCCACTCAAAACCTTCCCTACTGTTTTTTTTCACTGGCTTTTCCACCACTGGTTTTTTAATAATCCGTCTTATTGACTAACAACCAAGTTTTTTTGTACCCACTTTAATTAGACTTGAATTTTAAAGCGCCGCCCCAACATACAGGCCTATCCACGTATCGGTAGACTTTAGTTATCAGTAAGCAGGAGACAGGTATGAGCAATTCGTCATCGGAAATTTTTGAACGGGAATCGCAGGAGCAACACATGGGGAGCGATGAACAGGCATCTGCGGACATAGATTGGCTGCCGGAATCTGAGCTTAGCGATCATTTGGCTTCGGGTGCACCAGCGTTTATTAACGACGACTCAACTGAAGATGATTCAAGCGTCAACAGCGCCGATGTGGTGATGTTGAAAAGTAAAATCGAGCAACTGGAAAAACAGTTACTACAGCAGCAAGAAGAGTTTTTGCGCGCGCAGGCTGAAGCGCAAAATATTCGTCGTCGAGCACAAAAAGATATTGAAAATGCCCATAAGTTTAGCTTAGACAATTTTATTAACGCATTGCTGCCCGTGGTCGATAGCCTTGAGCAGGGTGTTGCCATGCTGAATGCGGACGATGAAGTATTAAAGCCCGCACGCGAAGGTGCTTTGTTGACGTTAAAAATGTTGCTGGACATGTTGGCCAAACAAAACGTCGAACCGGTATCGCCTCTGCATTTGTCCTTTAATCCCGATCAGCATCAAGCCATGACCATGCAGCCAACCGATGAACATGCGCCCAATACCGTATTAAATGTTTTGCAAAAAGGCTACTTGTTACATGGTCGCGTGTTACGGCCAGCTTTGGTAGTGGTTGCAAAAGCAGCAAATCCAGCGTGAGGCTCGAATAAATTTCATGTCTGCCCCTTGAAAATGGATGAAAAGCTCGCATTAAGCTACCCAGAATGTTTTTATTCATTAATCCCCCCTTTTTTAGTTTCCTGTTTGCGGAGAGAGTGTGATGGCCAAAATTATCGGTATTGACCTAGGTACTACCAATTCATGTGTCGCGATTATGGAAGGCGGCGCACCTAAAGTGATTGAAAACAGTGAAGGGGATCGGACCACACCTTCTATCGTAGCCTATGCCGATGATGAAGTTTTGGTTGGCCAATCCGCAAAACGACAATCGGTTACCAACCCTGAAAATACTTTGTTTGCGGTTAAGCGATTAATCGGTCGCAAGTTTGAAGATGCCGTCGTGCAAAAAGATATCAAAATGGTGCCTTATAAAATTTTGGCTGCCGATAATGGCGATGCCTGGGTCAAAGTTCGCGGTGACAAATTAGCGCCGCCACAAATTTCAGCGCAAGTGTTAATGAAAATGAAAAAAACCGCCGAAGACTATTTGGGTGAAGCGGTTACGCAAGCGGTGATTACCGTTCCGGCCTATTTTAATGATTCACAACGCCAAGCGACTAAAGATGCTGGTCGCATTGCGGGCCTTGAAGTCAAGCGGATTATCAATGAGCCAACAGCAGCCGCATTGGCCTACGGCATGGATAAAAAACGCGGTGATTCGACCGTTGCCGTGTATGATTTGGGCGGTGGCACTTTTGATATTTCGATTATTGAAATTGCCGAAGTGGATGGCGAGCACCAGTTTGAAGTGCTATCCACCAATGGTGATACTTTTTTAGGCGGTGAAGATTTCGATCTGCGTCTAATTGATTTTCTAGCTGAGCAGTTTAAGAAAGATACCGGTATTGATTTACATAACGATCCGTTAGCGTTGCAGCGCTTAAAAGAAGCGGCGGAAAAAGCCAAAATCGAACTGTCCTCCAGCCAGCAAACGGATGTGAATTTACCCTATATCACCGCTGATGCAGCAGGTCCAAAACACTTAAACGTTAAATTGACACGATCAAAACTAGAGTCGCTGGTAGAAGATTTGGTTGAACGCACCATGGATCCTTGCAAGATGGCGCTGAAGGATTCCGGATTAAGTGTATCGGATATTGACGATATTATTCTGGTTGGCGGTCAAACGCGTATGCCGTTGGTGCAAGAAAAAGTAAAAGCTTTCTTCGGAAAAGAGCCACGCAAAGATGTTAATCCGGACGAAGCGGTTGCCGTGGGTGCGGCTATTCAAGCGGCGGTATTGGCTGGAGAAGTCAAGGATGTGTTGCTGCTGGATGTCACCCCATTAACCTTGGGGATTGAAACCATGGGCGGCATCATGACGTCATTGATTGACAAAAATACCACCATTCCTACCAAAGCCTCGCAAGTTTTTTCAACGGCCGATGATAATCAAACCGCTGTGACGGTGCATGTGTTGCAAGGTGAGCGTAAGCAGGCTTCACAAAATAAATCCTTAGGTCGTTTTGATTTGGCCGATATTCCGCCAGCACCACGCGGTATCCCACAAGTAGAAGTCACCTTCGATATTGATGCCAATGGTATTTTAAACGTGTCCGCCAAAGATAAGGCCACCGGCAAACAGCAGTCGATTATCATCAAAGCGTCTAGTGGCTTATCGGACGACGAGATCGCACAAATGGTGCGGGATGCGGAAGCCAACGCCGAAAGCGATAAAAAGTTTGAGCAGTTGGTGCAAGCCCGGAACCAAGGTGATGCCATGTTGCATGCCACCCGTAAAACGATAAAAGAAGCCGGTGATAAAGCAACAGCGGATGAGAAATCTAAAATCGAAACTGCGTTAGCAGAGCTAGAGTTGGCGCTAAAAGGCTCGGATGCTGAGTTAATTACCAGCAAAACGGCTGCGCTTACTGAAGCTTCCGGTCAGCTTGCGCAAAAAATGTATGCTGAGCAAGCACAGGGAGCTCAATCGACTCAAGGTAATGCTCATCAAGGGCATACCGCTCAACCTCAGGATGCTACAGCGGCTGCAGATGCTGCTGTAGATGCTGAATTTGAAGAAGTTAGCGACGATAAAAAGTAATTTAAAAAATATTTCTCTTCCCCCTGCCAAGGGGGAGGCAGGTACGGGGTGGGTTGTGTTCAACGGTTCAGTACCCCACCCTACCCAACCCCTTGGAGGGAGAGAAAAAAGTTGAGATTGGATTTGAGAGAGAAGTAAATGTCCAAGCGTGATTATTATGAGGTCTTGGGGGTTGCCAAGACGGTAGATGCGGCTGAGCTGAAAAAAGCCTATCGTCGCTTGGCGATGAAATTCCATCCTGATCGTAATCCGGATGACGCCAATGCCGAAGCCAAATTTAAAGAGGCCAAAGAAGCCTATGAAATATTAACTGATGATCAAAAACGCGCAGCTTATGATCGTTTTGGTCATGCAGGCGTTGAAGGTTCTGCGGCTGGAGGCCATGGCGGTGCCAGCTTCTCCGATATTTTTGGCGATGTCTTTGGCGATATTTTTGGTGGAGCACGCGGCGGTTCCGCGTCGAGCGCTGGGCGGGGCTCTGATTTACGCTATACCTTAGAGCTTGATTTAGAGGAGGCCGTCAAAGGCACCACCATCGAAATCGATGTTCCCACTTTGGTTGGCTGCGAACCTTGTCGCGGTTCTGGCGCTAAACCGGGCACACAACCGAAAAGCTGTACCACTTGTAATGGCGTTGGTCAGATTCGCATGCAGCAGGGGTTTTTCTCGGTGCAGCAAACCTGTCCAGCTTGCCGTGGTAAAGGTAAGAGCATTGGCGATCCTTGTATCAGTTGTCGAGGTCAGGGGCGAGTCGAAAAGACCAAGAAGCTTTCGGTTAAAATTCCGCCTGGCGTCGACTCAGGTGATCGTATTCGCTTGTCAGGTGAAGGAGAAGCCGGTGCCCAAGGCGGCCAGACCGGTGATTTATATGTACAAGTTGCCGTGCGTGATCATGCGATTTTTCGACGCGAAGCCGCCGATTTATATTGTGAAGTCCCGATCAGTTTTGCGGATGCTGCTTTAGGTGGTGAACTTGAAGTGCCCACTTTAGAAGGTCGCGTCAAACTCAAAATTCCCCCTGAAACACAAACCGGAAAACTTTTCCGTTTGCGGGGTAAAGGTGTGTCACCGGTGCGTGGTGGCGGCCCTGGCGATTTATTATGTCGTGTGGTCATCGAAACGCCGGTGCGTTTGAATAAACGCCAAAAAGATCTCATCAAAGAACTTCAGGAATCACTCGAAGGCACCGATCAACAACAGTCGCCGAAAAAAAGCCATTGGTTTGAAGGCGTCAAAAATTTTTTTGATGATATGAAGTTGTAATTGGTGTTGCGCAACTAAAAAGCAACATGCCCTTCCCCGAGCAGTCTTAAGTCCGGCAGGCTCCTATCCGGCAGGCTTCTCGAGTAGGGTTAATCGCTCACCATTAGCAACCCAATAAATGATGACAATTTAATCTCAGCTGAACGATAAACTCTGAGCACGGATAAAGAATAAGGATACTTAGATGGTCGCGATCGCTATTGCAGGTGCAACTGGACGCATGGGGCGGAGCATTCTGCAATTAATCGCTGGTCGTGACGATGTATCAATAGCCGGCTTATTGGACCGCGCCGACAACGCTGCACAAGGCACAGACGCTGGCATCCTACTCGGATGCGCACCAATGGACGTCATGGTCAGTTCCGATGTCGATGCAGTGATGGCCGTGGCCGACGTGCTAATTGATTTTACAATTCCCATAAGCAGTCTTCAGTACGCCGAACACTGTGCTGTATTGGGAAAACCTATCGTTATTGGTACTACAGGTTTTAATGAAACACAAAAGCAGCGCTTGGAAGTTTTGTCGCAACACATTGCCATCATGCATGCTCCAAATATGAGTCCTGGCGTCAATCTAGCGTTTAAATTGGTCGAACTAGCAGCGCGTGTTTTAAAAGGCCAAGTTGATATCGAGATTGTGGAGGCGCATCACCGTCATAAACTTGATTCACCTTCTGGTACGGCTTTACGCTTTGGCGAAGTAGTCGCCAACCAACTCGAGCTGGATTTAAATACCCACGCGGTGTATGGACGCAAAGGCCAAGTTGGCGCACGTCCTGATCATCAAATTGGTTTTTCCACTATTCGCGGTGGCGACATCGTTGGCGAACACACAGTGATGTTTATTGGTGAAGGCGAGCGTCTCGAAATAACACATCGTGCCACCAATCGTCTAAACTTCGCTGCTGGTGCTGTGCGGGCTGCCGAATGGATCATTCAGCAACCACCTGGACTATACGACATGCAACATGTTTTGGGGATTTCTACGCTCAACAACCTTAACTAACGTTTTCGATAAGCTTTACAAAAATCATGTGCATCTTCTAAATGCGCCCACACTTCACGCAGCAGCTTAACTGTCCACGCGTTTAAATTTTATGCCCAATCCCATCAACACCCTCACCGTTTCCGCCCTGAACGAATCTGCAAAAGATCTGCTGGAATCGCAATTCATGCAGGTGCTGGTCACAGGCGAAATTTCCAACTTCAGCCAACCGCGTTCAGGGCATTGGTATTTCACGCTGAAAGATGATCAAGCGCAGATTCGTGCGGCGATGTTTAAATTTCGTGCGCAGGTTTGCAACTTTTTGCCGCGCGATGGGGCTCAGGTGTTGGCCTACGCCAAGGTCAGCTTGTACACGCCACGCGGTGATTATCAATTAATTGTCGACAAACTTGAGCACGCTGGTGCCGGTGCGCTTCAACAAGCGTTTGAACAACTCAAGCAGTCACTGCAAGCAGCGGGTTGGTTTGATGTTGCACGAAAAAAACCGTTACCGGATTATCCACAAACCATTGGCGTTATCACGTCAGCCACAGGCGCAGCGCTACGCGATATTTTGTCGGTATTAAAACGCCGCTGCCCGTTTGTAAATGTCAAAATTTTTCCCACACCAGTACAAGGCCAAGATGCGTGGAAAACCATTAAAGCGCAATTGCTACGTGCAGACCGTGATGCCGATTGTGATGTTTTAATTCTGGCGCGTGGCGGTGGTTCGCTGGAGGATTTATGGAGTTTTAATGAGCGCGAATTAGCGGCTGCGATTTTGCAATGTCAATCACCGGTGGTCAGCGGTGTCGGCCATGAAACCGATTTTACCATCACCGACTTTGTTGCTGACGTGCGTGCGCCAACGCCATCTGCAGCCGCTGAACTCGTCAGCCCAGATCAACCAGAATTACTCGCGACCTTTTCTGGCTACCAAGATTATTTCACGCGCTGGATACGCGATTATTTACAGCATTTGTATAAAGATATTGCCCTGTTGCGTGCACAACTCAAACGCCCTGATCAAAAAATTCGCGAATGGCAGCAGCGCTTAGATTTTATTGATCAACGATTACAGCAGGTTTTAATTAAGCGCATCACACAATGCCAACAGCAATTGCAAAACCTAACGCAACGCTTATTCAGCCGCTCACCACAACAACAATTAACGCTAAAACATCAGCAGCATCAACAACTCCACGCCCGGCTTCTCAACGCCTGGCAATTGCAACTGCGTCAACAACAACATCAACTGCTACAAAATAGCGCCAAATTGCATGCCTTTAGTCCGCTCGCGACGTTAACGCGTGGGTACTCTATTAGTTTCGATCACCAAGGTCGCGTGATCCGCTCCAGCCATCAACTTAAAAAGGGGGATCGATTAAAAATACGTTTTGCAGAGGGGGAAATCATTAGCCAAGTGATTTCTTAATGCTTGTGCTGATGAATACCCTCATGCCCAACTCTCAAGGCTTCATATTTCGCAGCAGTCAAGGGCAAATCATTGAATCACTTGGATGCAAAAAGGTTGCATTGGGAACGGTTGCTTGATGGACCTCCATTACAAAAACCAGTTTCAGAAAGTACAGATCCTTATAATTTCAACCGCCAGCGCTTTAAATAATCACCACAAAACAACATCAGCGCCAGCGACGCAAACAGAAGATGCACCCACCAAACATTGGCCCAAACTGGTAAGCTGCCCGATTCTTGCGAGCGCTTGACCGCGCTTAGTAAAATCAGATACGCCATATAAATCAGAATCGATGGCAGAATATGCATAAAACGCCCTTGGCGTGGATTAACACGACTTAACGGAATCGCCAAACACACAATAATCGGCACCAGCAACGGCATAGAGAACCGCCAAGCGAGTTCAGCAATCATTGCGGCGGGCGTGATGCTGGTGTTGCCCGTTTCGATTTGCGCACCGGAACTTAAAGGGTGAAAAATATTGCGCACCCAGCTCATACTTCGCAACAGCGTTAAAGTTGACGTAGTTTTAATTTTTGATTCAGGGCGAAAAACATCTGGCTCCGATAAAGGCATCCAATACTCAGCAAACTTCATCACTTTAAAATTCGCTTGCCCGGGCACACCTTCATAGCGATGACCATTGATTAACTTTAAAAAATGCTCGCCGGTTTCGCTATTAAATTCGGTGGTACCCAACTCAGCGGCCACCACCACCGTTAACTCAGCCATTTGCTGCACCACATACAACTTTTGCATAAACGTGCGATCATCCGACAAGGACTCGGCATAAGTAACATAAGATTGATTGTTGCTGCCATGAAACCGACCTGGCGCTATGGTATGAATACCCGCTGAACTTTCTTGTTCCAGGAAAATGCGCTCGGCATTTTGCAACCCCCAAGGCCCAATCCATAAACTGAATACACCCACCACCAGCGCCATACACAACATCGGCACCGCCGTCATTTGTAAAAGATGACGTGGACCAAGCCCGCTGGATTGCATCACCGTCATTTCATTGTCGGTATATAAACGCCCATAACACAGCAACACGCCGAGAAATAAACCCAAGGGCAAAATCATTTGTAAAAAATCCGGCATACGATAGGCTGTTAATGCAAATAATACTTCTTTGGCAATTTGCCCATCGGCGGCATCGGATAAATATTTTAAAAAACGACCGCCGACTAAAATCACGACCAATACAATCGTAGTGGCCATGGTGGCGGCAAACAGTTGCCTTGATAAATATCGATATAGAATCATTGGTAAAACCCATTTATTCTGTCTAACATTCGTTTTTAATATTGTTGATCTAAAACTGTTTATATAAATGCCTTACAGGCATCACTGTTTATCCAGCCGTTTATCCAACGCGCTATTTAGCCATCTGTCCACAAGGATTGCTTATGATTTTTGCCGCTAATGCTACCGAACTTCATCTGGTAAAAGCCGATTGCATCGTCATTGGCTTGTATCAAGATCAGAAACTAACGGCGAACGGCAAGCTAATCGACAAAATTAGCAAGCATCAGCTCATGCGCCACGTTAAACGCGAGGCCATGTCTGGTCAATTAGAAAATACGCGCTGGGTGCATGATTTACCTGGCATCAGCACTCCCAATGTTTTGCTGGCGGGATTAGGGGATATTGACACAGCCTTAACCTTACGCCAAATACAAAAATGGCTGACCAGCATTGATAAAGCACTGGCGGACAGTGGTTGTACCTCGGTGGTCATTGATCTTGAAAATTTGCTATTAGAATCCATCAGCCGTGATCGACTGCTGCAACAAGCAACGCTACTACTTTGTGGTCGTCGTTATCAATTTACGCAGTTTAAAAAATCCGACACCCCTGCTTTTCCGGTTAAAAAAATAGTGTTCCACTTGCCGACCACCAAGTCGCCTGAAAAATCCGCCGTCAAAAAAATCAGCGACAAGCAAGCCATCGCTTATGGCAAAGCCATTGCCAACGGCATGGCCTTAACCAAAGACTTGGGCAATATGCCGCCCAATATTTGTAATCCCGCTTATTTGGCCAAACAAGCCCAAGCGCTGTCTCGTAAAATTCCGGCTCTTACCTGTAAAGTTTTTACGCAGTCCCAATTAAAAGACATGGGCGCACATGCTTTTTTAGCTGTGGCACAAGGCAGCAAACAAGCAGGTGCGCTGATTCAACTCAACTATAGAGGTAGTAAAAATCGCACCGCAGCACCGATTGTATTGGTCGGTAAAGGCATTACTTTTGATACCGGTGGCATTTCCATCAAACCCGCCGCAAATATGGACGAAATGAAATACGACATGTGCGGCGCCGGCACGGTACTGGGTGTGTTGCAAGCAATTGCGGAATTAAAATTACCGATCAATGTCATCGGCATGTTAGCCGCTGCGGAAAATATGCCCTCCGGCCACGCGACACGCCCTGGTGATATTGTCACGACCTTGTCCGGAAAAACCGTCGAAATTTTAAATACCGATGCTGAAGGTCGACTGGTATTATGCGACACATTGACTTATGTTGAACGCTTTAAACCCCGTGCCGTGATTGATATCGCCACCTTAACTGGCGCCTGCATTGTTGCACTCGGCCATCATACCTCAGCGGTGCTTGGCAATGATGAGGCATTGGTCGCCGATCTGATGGCCGCCAGCCAACATATTAACGATAAAGCTTGGCAATTACCGCTTGGAGAAGAATACGCCGAACAACTGAAAAGCCCGTTTGCCGATATGGCCAACATCGGCCCTGGGGGCGCTGGCACCATTACCGCCGCCGCTTTTTTGAGTCATTACACAAAAAACTACAAATGGGCACATTTGGATATTGCAGGCACAGCCTGGGTCAGCGGCGGCATGAACAAAGGTGCAACCGGACGACCAGTACCTTTGCTAACTCAGTATTTAATTAGTCAATGCCACTAAATCCGGTGGAATAACAAAAATTACGATTGATAACAGTCCAATTTTTAACGGCCAAATTTGGGCATATTACGGATAAACCCAGAGTAACGTCTATTCACAAGCACCCTCGAAATCCCGTAGACTCATCAATCAATAAATATCAATATGATTGTCTACTTTGGTGCCGATATGCTCAACACTACCTCAGACTTTTTGAATAGTACAAATGATACAGTTGCAAACGCCCCACCTGTAGACACAGTGCCCACGGCATCTAAAACCCTTGCAAAACTCAGTGTCAATAAAGCAGTTGAGCAGTATCAACATCTCGAAAAAAAAGCACTCGATGCATTAAAATCACGCTTCCCCAAAACCCTTGCCGCCTACGAGCAAAGCAATGATTCAATACAGTTACGCAAACTCAATCAAGACCTCAGCAACCGCATTGATGCGACCATAGCCGTTTATCTACCTAAAATTGAAGCCGAACTTCGTAAAACTTTAGAATCCGAAGCGATAGTACACATGCAGCAACTACTCAAGCAAAAAAAAGGTTTTTGATCCTGCACAAGGGCCTAACGAATTCTTACGAGATTTAGCTACTCGATATTTTTTTTATATTTCGCATACTCCCACCCTTTGGATAGCGCTATCTCAAAAGGGCTATCTCACAAAATCCGCATCTACCTCAACAACTTCTAGACCCTAAGCCCCACCGCTATTACCATAGGCGACTTTCATATAACCCTTATCACCTCCTCATACTACCCGGAAGTCTGCCTGTGCCTGTTACCGATAACATCGATCCTCTCCATCCACTCCACACCCAAGTCAAACATTGGGGACAAGGTTACTTTGCGATTAATGCGCATGGCGATCTGGAGGTGCACACGCATCGCCATCCAAGTTTATTTTCAAATACATTAGAAGACGCGGATATTACCCCACCCGCCAAGGTCGCGTTAAAGCTCCATGCGCTCGCCAAAGATTTACAGAAACAGGGATTGCGCTTTCCCATGCTGGTGCGTTTTCTGGATATTATTTGTGACCGCATCGCGCATGTCCAAAAAGGTTTTATGCATGCCATTACCCAGCATCAGTATCCCGGCAACTTTCATATCGCGTATCCCATCAAGGTCAACCAAAACAAGCAGGTAGTTGAAACGGTGATGAGCGCCCAAGCGCACTCGCCCGAAGGTTTTACCATTGGACTGGAAGCGGGCAGTAAACCCGAGTTGATGGCGGCACTAGCCAGCGCCACGCCGGGTACTTTACTAATCTGCAATGGTTATAAAGATAAGCAGTTTATGAAGCTGGCGCTCATGGGCAAAACCTTGGGCTTAAAACCCATTATCGTCATTGAAAAATTATCCGAGTGCCCACTGGTCAATGCAGCAGCCAGTGAACTTGGCATTCCTGCCACACTGGGTGTACGCGTGCGCCTACACAATATGGGCGAAGGCAATTGGCAAAATACCGGCGGGCAAAAATCTAAGTTTGGTTTAAATGCGCTCCAGCTCGAACAATTGTTGCAGACCCTAAAACAGTCCCGGCAGCTGCCGCAACTGCAATTATTGCACTTGCACATGGGCTCACAAATTTCTGATCTGGAAGATATCGAAATCTGTATCAAAGAAGCTTGTCGTTATTTTGTTGAGCTGCATAAACTCGGCGCACCCTTACGATATTTTGATATTGGTGGTGGTTTGGGTATTGATTATCAAGGCAGTGGTTCGGACGATTATTTTTCGATGAACTACTCAGTTAAACAATACGCCGATGTCATTGTGCGCAATATTTATCAGCATTGTCAGCAAGCTGAGATTACCCCGCCGGAAATCATCATTGAATCAGGCCGGGCGTTGACCGCGCATCACGCCATGATCATGACCAATATCGTCGAACAAGAGCGCCGTTTTTGGTACGCTCAAGGCGACGCACCTTTATCAGCAGGCCCTGTGGATAGCGAATCTGATCGTCTTAGACAAGCCAGTCAAAACCTGCACCAAGTGACGGATGGCGAGACCCTACTGGAAAGCTGTTACCAGCAGCTCGACAAATTGGAACAACGTTTTTTAGTCGGCGAATTATCCTTGCATGACAAAGCCGAAGCCGAGCGCTTATTATTTTCGGCGTTTCGTCACCTGCAGGAATTTTATTTACAACACGCACCGCTGCATGCCGATGCAGAAGCCTTGAATGAACTGCTGACCGACAAGGTGTTTATGAATTTATCGGTCTTTCAATCCTTACCAGACTCATGGGGCATTGATCAGGTGTTTCCAATTTTACCCTTGCAACATGCTGCCGACAGTAAAACTCGCCCGGCCAAGCTCTACGACTTAACCTGCGACTCAGACGGTCGTATTGAAAAGTATTGTGGACCCAATCGAATCACCACCACTCTCGCGTTACCGGACGCGGACCAAAATCCGTTATTGGGCATTTTTTTAGTCGGCGCCTATCAAGAAATTCTCGGCGACATTCACAACCTATTTGGCAAAACGGACGCCGCCGATGTGGTGCTCACTGATGATCACTGCTATCAAATTGTGAATTTACAGCCCGGCGATAGCGCATCTTCTGTTTTAGCCAAGGTGTACTACGACTCCGAACAATTGCATCAAAGCCTACAAGACAAAATGCGCGACAGCGAAATCACCGACGATCAAATGCATGTCTTTGAAGAACTGCTCACAGCAGGATTAGAAGGCTACACCTATTGGATGGCAGAAGCGGATGAATGAAAAGACTATCTTTGAATCTCGAAGCAAGTTAACGGGAACAGCTTTATGACGCCGATTTTAAACAGAACAAACCAACCCAATCCACCATCTATCCATGCAGAACAACAGCGACCTCCTTCATTCTTAGCGTTAATTTGCAATGCTGGCCAACGATTTAGCGCTCGCTTAAGCGGTCGCACCCCCAACTGAGACCATCCACCAATAATCCTGGAAACATAATGGCCGTTAATTTATTAGCCATAAAGCACCATTCATTAGCGCATCAATTACTAGCCCGTAGAAACCAGCAAGACCAAAATATGACATTTGAACAATTGGCGGCATTGCCTGCTTCTTTGTTAGCGTTACAACAAATGGACGTTATTGCCAAAAATTACAATCAAGCGCACTTGCAACAGCAATTATTAATCGGTGTGCGCCGCGCATTTTCGCTTTCGGAGTTAGACAATTTCTTACTTAGATTCAAGAATGAAGTGCATAGCTTTTGCAGAGTAGAAAAGAAGGTCAGAAGCCAGTAGTCTGATCGCTTTTTCTCCGACAAGAGACTATGAGATGAGAACCTACCAACAACTGACCTACGAACAAAGATGCC
>JANNXD010000065.1:0-17838 GCA_031409375.1 Gammaproteobacteria bacterium
GTAGATCTCTTTACCCCAGTCAACCGCCGAAAGCTCTCTGCCTTCATTCCCTCAATGCCACTGAATTTCATCCATGAATACCTCTTGCTGAAAATTCATCCTTTTTATTATTTCTTCCAGGGTTATGCAAGAGGTCTATTGGAGGACTCTGCCCAGGGCCAGCCCTTGCAGACCTCGCACTATCGACAGGACCCTCGCTTATATTTGTGGCCGCAATGCTCGCCGGAATGATCGTGCACAAATTTACGAAAATATAATGGCTGGGATTAAGGGCTCGTGATGGACATCAAAAATTTATCAGCGGACTTTAGCGTCTCGCCGCAAATTTCACCTACTGAATTGAAGGAAGTTGCGGCGCAAGGCTTCAAATCCATCATTAAATCGTCTTGCAAAGAGGAATTCTATTTTAAGCTTGATTGAGTTTGCCGCAACGATGGCTCGCCAAACTCTGATCAAAAAGCTGAGTAATGAATTCATTTTCCTTCTATCTGATTATTGTGGTTTTCAGGTTGCCGAGCGTATCATGCCGCCATGAATACTCGCGACCAACTCAATAAAGCCCTTAATTCCCAGATTGTCATGATTGATGGCGGCATGGGTACCATGATTCAACAGTTTAAACTCAGCGAGGAAGACTATCGCGGGCACCGCTTTGCCGAGCACTCACACTCTTTAAAAGGCAACAACGATCTGCTGACCTTAACGCAGCCGGATGTCATTCGCGGCATTCATGAAGGCTATCTCGCTGCTGGCGCACAGATTATTGAAACCAACACCTTTAACTCAACCAGCATTGCGCAAGCCGATTACGCACTGGAATCCGTAGTCTTTGAGCTCAATCAAGCCGGTGCCCAGAGGGTACGTGAAGCCATCAATAACCATCAACTAAAACAACCTGATTATCAAGCCTGGGTAGCCGGCGTGCTCGGGCCCACCAATCGCACCGCCTCCTTGTCGCCAGATGTCAATGACCCTGGCGCACGCAATGTGAGCTTTGATGAGCTGGTCGCCTGTTATAGTGAGGCCACTGAAGGTCTACTCGCCGGTGGCGCTGACCTGATTTTGATTGAAACGGTCTTTGATACCCTCAATTGCAAAGCGGCCATTTTTGCAGTGCAGCAAGTATTAGCAGAACATCGCTTAATCGATCCGAAATACGATATACCCATCATGATTTCAGGCACCATCACCGATGCCAGTGGCCGTACGTTATCTGGCCAAACCACCGAAGCTTTTTGGAATTCCATATCCCACGCCAAACCTTTTAGTGTCGGATTAAACTGCGCCCTCGGACCGAAACAATTACGGCCATTTTTAGCCGAGTTAGCCCGCTGTGCGGATTGTTTTGTGTCCGCCCATCCCAACGCAGGCTTACCCAATGCTTTTGGTGAATATGACGAAACACCTGAAGAAATGGCGGAAGTGATTGGTGAGTTTGCGCAAAGCGGCTTATTAAATATGGTCGGTGGTTGCTGCGGCACCACGCCTGAACATATTCAAGCCATCGGTGATGCCGTCAAACGTTTTCCACCGCGTGCGATTCCCACCATCACCCCGGCTTGTCGCCTAGCCGGATTGGAAGCTTTTACCATTGATGACAGCAGTTTATTCATCAATGTCGGCGAACGCACCAATGTCACTGGCTCGAAAAAATTTGCCCGCTTGATTCTCGAAGGTAATTACAACGAAGCCTTGGATGTGGCGCGACAACAAGTAGAATCCGGCGCTCAAATCATCGACATCAACATGGATGAAGGCATGCTCGATTCTGAGCTGGCCATGGTGACTTTCTTGCGCTTAGTAATGAGCGAGCCGGATATTTGTCGCGTACCGATTATGATCGACTCGTCAAAATGGTCCGTCATTGAAGCCGGTTTAAAATGCGTGCAAGGCAAGTGCATCGTGAATTCCATCTCCATGAAAGAAGGCGAAGCCGATTTTCTGTATAAAGCCGCCAAATGCCAAGCTTATGGCGCCGCCATTGTAGTAATGGCGTTTGATGAGGAAGGCCAAGCCGATAGCTTGCAACGCAAAACCCAAATATGCCAACGCGCCTATGACCTACTGATGCAACAAGGCTTCCCCCCCCAAGATATTATTTTCGATCCCAATATTTTTGCCGTGGCCACGGGTATCGAAGCCCATAATGATTATGGCGTGGCGTTTATCGATGCTTGCCGTTTTATTCGTGAGCAACTGCCTTATGCCAAAATTTCCGGCGGTGTCAGTAACGTTTCGTTTTCGTTTCGCGGTAATGACACGGTACGCGAAGCCATTCATGCCGTGTTTCTCTATCACGCCATTCGCGCTGGCCTGAGCATGGGTATCGTTAATGCCGGGCAACTGGGTATTTATGATGACATTCCCGAGCCCCTCAAAGCTTGCGTAGAAGATGTGGTGCTCAATCGCCGTGACGATGCCACTGACCGCTTGCTCGAAATTGCTGATCAATATAAACATAACAGCACACAAGCCGCACCCGAAACACAGGCCTGGCGCGAGCTACCTATCATTAAGCGTTTAGAACATGCTTTAGTCAAAGGCATCAATCAATTTATTGTTGAAGATACCGAAGCAGCCCGCCTAGAAGTCTCGCGCCCGATTGAAGTCATTGAAGGCCCCTTGATGTCCGGCATGAACGTGGTGGGTGATTTATTTGGTGCCGGTAAAATGTTTTTACCGCAGGTGGTTAAATCCGCTCGCGTGATGAAACAAGCGGTAGCGCATTTAATCCCCTATATCGAGGCCGAAAAAGAAAAAAATGGCGCACAACAAGCCAAAGGTAAAATCCTAATGGCAACCGTTAAAGGCGATGTGCATGATATTGGAAAAAATATTGTCGGCGTGGTGTTGCAGTGCAACAACTATGACGTGATTGATTTGGGCGTCATGGTGTCCTGCGAAAAAATTCTGGAAACAGCACTGCGCGAAAAAGTCGATATTATCGGACTCAGCGGCCTGATTACACCATCGCTTGATGAAATGGTGCATGTTGCCCGTGAAATGCAACGTTTAAATATTTCTCTGCCCTTAATGATCGGTGGTGCCACCACCTCCAAAGCGCATACTGCCGTCAAAATTGAACCGGGCTACCAAAATGACGTCACGGTTTATGTGACCGATGCCTCGCGAGCCGTCGGCGTTGCCAGTCAATTACTCAGTGACACCTTAAAACCCGCGTTCGTTGCCGAGCGCCGTGAAGAATACGCGGTAATTCGCGAACGTAATCGCAATCGCAAACCCAAGCACGACATGTTGAGTTATAACGATGCACGCGCCAATAAAGTGAAACTCAATTGGCAGGATTACACCCCTCCCAAACCCAGCTTTTTGGGTACACGCACGCTAAAAAATTATTCTTTAACAGCGCTGATCGACAATATCGATTGGACGCCGTTTTTTATGACCTGGGAATTGGCCGGTAAATTTCCTCGCATTCTGGAAGATGAAGTCGTCGGCACGGTCGCCAAACAACTCTTCGCCGATGCGCAGCAAATGTTGGCGCAACTGGTCACCGAGCAATGGTTAACGGCAAGTGCTGTGATTGGTTTCTGGCCTGCCGCACAAATCAATGACGACGATATTGTGCTGTATACAGATGAAAGCCGTACCCACGAGCTCACACGTCTGCACCATTTAAGACAACAACATAAAAAACCTGATGAACAAGCTAATTTTTGTTTAAGTGATTTTATTGCCCCACACGACAGCGGCCTAACCGATTATCTCGGCGGCTTTGTGGTCACAACTGGCCTGAATATGGAGGCCAAGCTAACTGAGTTTGAAAACAATCACGATGACTACAACAGCATTTTATTTAAAGCGCTCGCCGATCGTTTAGCCGAAGCCTTTGCCGAACATCTGCATCAAGAAGTCCGTAAAATTTATTGGGGTTATGTGCCGGATGAAGCATTAAGCAACGAGGCGTTGATTAAAGAAGCGTATCAAGGTATTCGTCCTGCACCGGGTTATCCTGCATGCCCCGACCATACCGAAAAAACCCAGCTATTTAATTTATTAAATGCCGAAAAAGAAATTGCCGTGCTACTTACCGAAAACTTTGCCATGCATCCCGCTTCCAGTGTCAGTGGATGGTACTTTTCTCATCCTGAAGCACGTTATTTTGGACTCGGAAAAATCGACAAAGATCAAGTCCGCGCCTACACGCAGCGCAAACAGCAAACGCAAACCATCACCGAAAGATGGCTAATGCCGTCGTTAAATTATGATCCAGAAATCTAAAGTAGTCTTACCCAGCAAAAAATTATGCCCTCCCCTGACAAGGGCTAGGGTGGGATTAAACGATTGCAGAGACCGACGAACCCAATTTAAGCATCTTCCGTTTCATTATCATGCGTAAAATCGTAATTCATACCCTCCATGGGCGGTTGTAGATAATAACCTTGAATATAATCTACGCCCACTTGCCAGAGAATGGATAACACGTTGGCGCTCTCCACTAAGGGCGCGATGCTTTTGATATTGTCTTGATGGAGCAACTGCACAAGCTCATTGAACTTATTCTGGACATCTTGTCGATGCGTATTTTTAGTGAACGAGCCATCGAGTTTGACGTAGTTTAAATTAATGTGCTTCATCATGGCCATAGAGTTTTCTGAAGCGCCAAAGCGTGACACACTCAGATGACAACCCAACACTTTTAATGCTTCAGACAATTCTTGAACGCGTTTTAAATAATTACTGGCATCTTCTTCATTTACTTGAAATGTAACCGATTCTTTAGGCAAACGTGTTGACTTTAATGCCACCGTTAGCCAGGGAATAAAAGCTTTTTCTTGCAATGATTGCTGAGTTAAATTAATCAGAATTCGTGTGTTATGACCTTGCGATCGACGCGCAATTAATGCTTTAACCGATTGAATAATGACCCAACGATCCACAATGCTGGCGACTTTACTGGCACCGGCAGATTTTAAGAACTGCTCGGGCGACTCAAAACCACCCTGTTGATTGACTCGACGTAACAGCACCTCATAAAACTCAGTTGATGAACCCCGTAAATTAATAATCGGTTGAAAAAATATTTTGAATAAATTGTTTTCAAAGGCTTTTTGTAATTCTTGCGCAGAAGTAACCTCTGGTACTATTTCATCAGCACCTGTTTTTTTAATAAAAATACGGAAACCATTAGATGCCTGTTCTTGTTCAACTAAGGTCACTGCTTGCATGGCTCGTGCAATTAATTCTTTGGGTGTTTGTACCGACTCATTTAATAACGCTACACCGACGCTAGCGGTAAAACGAAAAGTTTGCTCATGCAAATCAAATAGATGTGATTCAATCGCCTTACAAAGGTTTCCCGCCAGTAAGTTGATCGCATCAACATCCGCTTGATTGCACAAAACCGCATAGATATCCTCGCTAAAGCGTGACAGTAGTGCTTGATCTTCAACATGCTTTCGTAACAGCTCTGCCATTTCACGCCCGACTTGATCAATACCTTCAACACCAATTTTTGCACGCATTTTGTTATAGCCAGCGAGTTGCACATAAAACAAGGCGTAACTTTTCTGATCTTTCACCGCATGTCCAATCGCCAACTCCAACTCATGTTCAAAATGAAAACGGTTGTATAAGCCCGTGATGACATCCAGCTTACTCAATTGTTTTATTTTATCGTTAACCGCTTGTGTGTCCGCTTGCTCAAGCATGTCTGCTTCAACGTCTTCACACATCATCAACTGAATACAAGACTCTCCTTCGTACGTCGCTGCACTAAAGGATAGTTGGGCAGAAAATTCACTACCATCTAGGCGTACACATTCAAACTTCACTGACTCAGCTGATGCATCAGGCTGAGTAAATTGTTTAATAATTTTTTTGAACGCAGCTTGATTCTTAGGCGAAATCATATCCATTAACGGCACGCCACTAATTTCATCCATGTTTTGATAGCCAAATTGTTGAACATAGACCAAATTAGCCGCGATATGCATGCCATCGGCGATATATGCAATCGGATCACGCGAGCTTTCTAATAATAATAAACAACGCTTTTCAATTTCGTGGCGATCAATTTCTAAATAGCGTAAAGCACGACGAGCACGTACTTGTTTTAATTCACGGGTAATGAGCGTGGCAAACACGCTGCTCATATCCTCCGTTAATACTTGAACAACACCTTGCTGGATCATTGCCGTTATCGCAGGTACATCGCGCTCCTGCATCAAAATCATGACCGGAATATCTTTATCCAAGGTTTGCAAATGATTTAAAACATCACTGATAGCAATATGCTCATGTGGTGATTGCAAAAGAATAAGATCCCAAGTCGCCGTTGATAATTCAGCGGTGAAGATTTTGAAATCATCGACCAAACTAGAGCGCACCACCAAGCCATGATCACGCAACTGATTCATTAAGGCTTCAACTACATCGGCTTGCGGATGTAGTGCCATGATGCGATACATGTCTTTGTTAATCGCCATATTTTATTACTCCGGGTATTACTAAGACATTACGCCATTTCATTTTTCATTATCTGCGCGGCACAATCATAGACGTTTTTATCAGCGTCTTACTCACTCAACTGGAAAAATATCGATTCAGTATAGCAAGCTGAATTTAAACGTCAGGGATACATCCAAGTTTTTGAAGGCGCACCGGAAATTTCTCGCACCAATTTTGGCATCAAATAGCCAGGCAATTGTGCCAGTAGTTGCGCAAATAGCGATTGTGCTGCGGGCAAACTGATATCAAAGTGTGCGCTGCCTTCGACCTTATCCAACAAATGCAAATAATAGGGCAATACACCAGCACTGAATAATGCTTCGCTCAACGCAACCAAAGCGGCAACATTATCATTCACGCTCTTTAGCAACACACTTTGATTGAGCAACGTAATACCCTGCTGACGTAATCGCAGCATGGCATGTTGAAAATTCGCATCAATTTCATTCGCATGATTGACATGCACCACTAAAATAACTGGACGCAAAAGTGCGCTACACCAATCCAATAGCGCAGATGTAATACGCTGTGGCACCACCACGGGCAAACGCGAATGAATACGCACTCGTATCACTTGTGGATGGCGCTGTAAAATATCCACTAACGGATATAGCTGCGCTTCTTTCAAGGACAAAGGATCGCCACCCGATAAGATAACTTCATTGATTTCACGATGCGCAAACAGATAGCGATCCAGCTGCTGCCATACCCCATCCGCCACACGATGCTCGGCATATGGAAAATGACGACGAAAACAATATCGACAATGCACGGCGCAAGCACCGGTGACGATCACCAAAATGCGATGGGCATATTTATGAATTAATCCAGCGCTGGGCGTATGCAGGGCTTCATTCAGCGGATCATGCACAAAACCTTCAACCACTTGCGCCTCGATTGCCGTCGGTACAATTTGTAATAACAAGGGATCGTAGGGATCTTGTGGCCGAATTTTTTGGAGATACGGTTCAGGCACACGCAGAGGAAATTGCCAGCTACTGGGCAATTCTTGGTGATATCCCAAATCCGCTGGCGTAAGCTGCAACCGTGCCAGCAAAGTCGGCACATCACGAATACTCTGAGCACATAAAGCTGACCAATCTTCATCAACACTGAACAGCTTGGCTTTAAGGGGCATCATCCGGTATCCTTAGCGGCGCTTTTATCGCCCGAATCGAGGTTTATTGTATGGCTCAGTATTCTACCAACGAATTCCGTCCTGGTCTTAAAGTGATGTTGGATGGTGATCCTTGTAACATTATGGAAAATGAATTCGTGAAACCTGGCAAAGGTCAGGCATTTAATCGCGTTAGATTGCGTAATTTGAAAACTGGTCGCGTCTGGGAGCGTACTTTTAAATCGGGCGAGAGCTTGATGGGTGCCGATGTGGTTGACGTGGATATGCAGTATCTTTACAGCGATGGTGAATTCTGGCACTTCATGAATCAAAAAGACTTTGAACAATATGTTGCCGGTGAAAGTGCTGTCGCTGATGTGATTAAATGGTTAAAAGAAGAAGATAATTGCATCGTCACCCTCTATAACGGTATGCCCTTGTCAGTCACACCACCGAACTTTGTTGAGCTGGAGATTATCGAGACCGACCCGGGCATTCGTGGCGACACCGCCACCGGTGGCACTAAACCCGCAACCTTGAGCACAGGCGCAGTAGTCAATGTGCCGCTATTTCTCAATAAAGGCGAAGTGATCCGCGTCGATACCCGCACTGGACAATATGGATCACGCGCCAAAACTTAAGCCGGAAGTTAAGTCGCAGATTCAATCCAAAGTCGACTGGCTACCCAACGCCTCGCTTCAAGCTCTGCAAAAACGTGCGCAGCTAACCCATAAGCTGCGTACGTTCTTTAGCGAGCGCCAGATTTTAGAAGTCGATACACCACTGCTAAGCCAATACAGTGTTGCCGCAGCGCAGTTGCAGCCTGTAATTGCACATTTACACGACCAGTCTCATTACCTGCAAACCTCCCCCGAATATTCAATGAAGCGTTTACTGGCCGCTGGCAGTGGTTGCATTTATCAACTGGGCAAAGCCTTTCGTCACGGCGAGCGCGGGCGCTTGCACAACCCTGAGTTCACCCTGCTGGAGTGGTATCGCGTTGAGTGGACATTAGCGCAACTGTTAGATGAAGTTTCGATGCTGCTGCAAGAATGCGCCAAAACACCCGCATTGGTGCAAGCCGATTATGGTGAATTATTTATAAGACACGTTGGATTCAATCCCCATCTCGCAACCCTTGGGCAACTACAACACGCTTGCATAGGAATCTTGGGCAAACTCGACACCGAGCTGATTCGCGCAGACCTTCAAGCCCTACTGTTTAATCATCACGTTGAACCTACGCTGGGTTTTGATGCACCGATCGCCGTCATCAACTTTCCGGAAGAACAAGCAGAATTAGCCCGACTCATTCAACCACCCTGCATACCCTACTGCATTGCTGAACGCGCAGAAATTTATTGGCAAGGGATTGAACTTGCCAATGGTTATCAAGAACTCACGGACGCAAGCGAACTCCAACGGCGCTGGCAACAACGCCAGCAAGAATGTCCGCATCCACATCCCGACTGGTCAGCCAGACAAGATCCACGATTGCTTGCAGCGCTCCAACATGGATTACCTAAATGCGCTGGTATTGCGCTGGGCGTGGATCGATTATTGATGTTAATGCTGGGTGAATCACACCTGGATAAAGTGCTGAGTTTTGCAGTGGAGCAGGCGTGATTGTTTTTTCCCGTGCTAAAACGACTACGAATCAGGGTTATCTTTTGATATGAGACTTCGCCTAAATAACGAGGAACCCTTATCGATGGGTACGCAAGAGGAGCCTTGCGCAAGTTTGATCACAACACTTGCTCCACACCCTATTAAAAGCTGCCCCCATACCGCACACGGCCCACTCGGTAAATCCCAAATCATCGATACCGACAACCCCAGCGCATAACCCAATATTCCTATACTAAAGGCACAGATGATGCGCCAAGGATTTTTTAGATTGCGGCTACATAAGGCAGGAATAATCAAACTGGCAAATACCAGATAAACGCCCAGCCATTGCACGGACAGAGTAATCGCCATGGCAAACAGCGCATAAAAACCTAAATGCCCTCTGTGCAATAGAACGCGATACAGCAATAAAATAAAGCTACTGCCAATCGCAACACCCAACAATTGCGAATAGGTAATCCACAATAATTGGCCAGCGAGTAATTGCGTCAGTGCTTCACCACCATGCGCATCTTTGGATAAGATCAAAATATCTAAGGTCGCAATCGTGACAAAGGTAACACCAATAATGGCTTCTTGAACGTCAGCAAACCAGCGCTCCGTTAAGCTAAATAATCCAGCGCCCAACAGAGCACAACCAAGCGCGCTCAATTGTAATATCCACTGATTATTTTCATAACCGGCCATATGTGCCAATAAAAATCCAGTTGCTGCCAATTGCGCAATGGCAACATCAATAAAAATAATGCCCTTTTTTAAAACCTGAATACCAAGCGGAATATGCGTCGTTAAGATTAAAAGGGCCGCGCAGAACGCTGGCCCTAGTAAACTCATATTATCCATGGTCATGGTTTGATGACTCTTGTCAGCTCGTTGACTAGATGCCGATAATAATCCGGCAAACTTTGACCAATGGCCACAGTTGCCGGTAACCCAATCGCAGGTACGCCGATTTTTTCTGACAACCAAGTAGTGGGTTTATCAGACTGATAGGTCGACCGAATAATAATGCTCACGGGTTGATTCTGGAGTTGTGCTAATAAATTTTGTAGATCCGCTGGTGACGGCGGAATGCCCTGCTTAGGTTCAACATTACCCACAATATTCAACTGCAACCACTGCGCCAAATATTTCCAGCTGTCATGATGAATCACCACTGGTTTGTTTTTTAACTTGATCAGTTGTGGTTGTAATTCGGCGATCATCTGTTGCATTTGGGATTGCAGTTTTTGTAAATTTTTTTGATATTCGTTGGCATGAGTACTATCAATTTCTGTCATGCGCTGTGTTAATTGTTCAGCAATTTTCAACATGCGCAGTGGATCCAGCTGTACATGCGGATTGCCTTGCGCATGAATATCACCCATGGATCGATCCAGTTTTTCGGGGACATCCAATCGATCAACTTGCATAGCGCCTTCAAAACTATTGGGGCTACCGGGCATCACTTTGATGTTATTGGCTGAGCGCAATAATAACGGTAGCCAACCGACCTCCAAATCCGCACCGCTGCACACCAATAAATCGGCGCGACGTAACTGCGCAATTAATGCAGGACGAGCCTCGATGTGATGCGGATCTTGCAGCTCAGTCGTGGCACTGAAAACTTCCACTTGATCACCACCGATGGCCTGCGTCAGTGATGCCCATTCGGGTTCACAAGCAAACACATGCAGTTGTGCCTGCGCAATGGTGGGTACGTTTGCAATGAAAAATAATCCTACTAATAAGGGTAACGATTTGAGATTCATAAAAATTTCCTTTGAAAGAGAAATGAGCAACTAAAACGCATGGGCGCCATGGCTACCGAGCGACATCACATATTGCAGCATGATGTGATTATCGGGCTCAACACCATCATCCATGCGACCCAGTTGCACGCGAAAACGACTAAATTCGGTATAGGAATAATCGACCATCACGGTGGCTTGGGTAATGGCCTGAGTCGCATCCAGTGAAGTAGCTGCTAAAAAATCCACTT
Source organism: Gammaproteobacteria bacterium (assembly GCA_031409375.1). Lineage (GTDB taxonomy): Bacteria > Pseudomonadota > Gammaproteobacteria > Pseudomonadales > JANQJO01 > JANNXD01. Next base: position 11,199 of record JANNXD010000065.1, read on the forward strand.
CAGTGATACCGCTATCGACACCATTACTCAATTGGTTATCAGGTTTCAGCCAATCGTAACGCAAGCCAGCACGCCAACGCTGCTTCCATTGATACACGCCTTGCACATAAGCGCCCTGCTGCTTCCCTGAGTAATCACTGGCGAAGTTTTGTGCGGCTTCATCGGTGAGCGACCATTGACCTTGCTCGCTACGACGCAACCATTCCATTTGCCATTTAAAATTACGTTCAACGGGATAGCCGTTTGGTGCCCATATATAAATCCAATTCACACCATAAACGCGAACTTTCGCATTTTTTAAAGCAAACGTACGGGTATCAAGTTCACTGCTGCGTGTATCAAACTGACTCTGATAACCAAAACCACCGAGCTGCCAACTGGATGACGCAGAAAAATCACCGCCAACTTTACTAAACGCTGAGTAACCCGCTGCATGGTTTTCATTTTCTCCGCCCGGAAACGCATCGCCACGCAAACCTTCTATACCCGTTTCCCAAAATAGTGCAGTAGGCGCGAGAAAACGCACTTGCACACCGGCATCACTGAGTTGGCCGCCAAGCAAGCCTTGATACACCAATGGCAAGTCTGCAAAATCTTGTGCATGCGCATGCTGAGAATTCAAGTAGCCGATGCCCGACAAAAATTGTCCGGCCTTAATGGTGAAGCCCCGATCCAAACCTAACGTTTCCAAAAATGCTTCTTCCAGGCCAACTTCCGTGCCTTCAGAGGTTTGTTCGAGCGCGACAATCGCCTTGCCATAAAAACGATTGTCGATATTCGAGCTCAATACCAATTCAGATTCGCCAAGACTAATACCTTTTTCAGGCAAGCCTACTTCACCGCCGAGTTGCAAGCCAGGCAAGTTCAAATGATTGGTGTAATCAGTAAATCGTCCATCCAAAATTAAACTGATGTCGGGATTAAAACTGTTGCGCAAGTTACTAGGCGTATCATCTGCTGCTTGTGTTGTAGCGGCCAATAGAATACTTAATGGTAAAAAATAATTAGACTTCATAATCATCTCACTCAAAAGATAATGAAAAAAATGGTTGGCAAATAATGAGCGTCAATGATTACAGAGGTGGGCCGCGGGGAGAAAACAAAATCCAAGTAAAAATGCTAATGCGGATAAATGATGCCGAAGGTTGCCAAAAATCGACGCTATTAAAAGTAATTACGAGCGGCTGGGGTGTAGCGGATTGTGCAGGTTGTGCGTGCGCTGCTAACAGCACATCACAATATACGGACGATTTATGAAATGGGTGATCGGCAGCATGCCATACGGTTACACACTGAGTCCAAGCAAATAATGCCACCAATATGAAAGAAAGATTTAATAAATAGCGTTTGGAGATCAGCATAAGTTAGCGAGTTTAAATCAGCTGGATAAATGCCGCTATTAATTTATGGGTTTTACGGCAGAGGCAGCACACTTAAATGTGCAATAGATACCTGTACTGGTTTGCCGGGCCGAGGCAATTCACCTAAGTCTGCTCCGGGTTCCGCCAAGGTAAAGTTGGGGGCTTGCACTTCTTGTGGGGTCATTTTTTGTGGCTCACCAATTAAGGACCCAACCTCCATAATGGTCCATAATGGCAATTCATCTTTACCCTTTGCATTCGTAGTGCTGGACGATGCAACCACTGCGGACAGTGGATTCACTTCAATATACAAACCAGCCTTTTGTAAGATGGTTTGATACTTTTGTGCAGCCTCGGCATCTAACCCGGTTTTAATCACCACCCGCTTGCCAGCAAATAAGCTTTGGATTTGTTCAGGCTCTGCCGAAAATAATTTTGCTAATGATGGTTTAACGCCTTCCAAAGTAAATCCTGGTAAAAGCTCACCCCGAAACACCACTTCATATCGCCGATTGGGATCCAATGCCATGATTGACCCTTTACCTAATTCATCAATAGTCTGTGTTTTAACACCTCGGAAGTGCATGGCAACACCAGAAGCTGATGGCAATACATCATCCGTTAAAACGCTTATTGTTACCGTATTGCTAGTTGTTACCGTATTGCTAGTTGTTACCGTATTGCTAGTTGTTACTGTATTGCTAGTTGTTACTGTATTGCTAGTTGTTACCGTATTATTAGCTTTGGCTAAGTTTAGCCCGATTTTTTCATCAAGCGTTAATTCATCGACAAAGAGTTGATAAAGCGCATCGTATGCAGCCTCGCGATTTTCCTGCACATATTTGAGTAATTCGATAATACCTTTCTCTTCGACGATGCAGTAACGAACGCCTCTGACTTGCAAAACTGCACGCTGCAACTTAACCAACTGTAATATGCTTTTGGGACTCATACTGAACATCTGAACTCTTGCCTGCTATTAAGGCTTTTGATCTTCTGGACGCCACTGACCGGAAGCTTTTAATGCTTCATAAGCTTCAGGGGGCATATATTTCTCATCATGTTTAGCCAACACTTCACTGGCTTGCAACTGACGATCACCTTGAAAAATTCCCGTAACCACCACCCCCTGCCCTTCACGAAACAGATCCGGCAAAATACCGCGATAACTCACGGTAATATCTGCAACTAAGTCAGTCACCACAAAACTCACTTGTAAGGAGTCAGTACTCCGCTGCAACGAACCAGTTTTTACCAAGCCACCAATACGCAAACGTTTGCCAACATCGATCTGACCAGCTGCCAATTGTTGTGGGGTAGCATAATGGTTCATATTTTGGCGTAACGCCCAAAGCACCAAGCCAATAGCAATCGCAACGGCGATCAGTATCGATAAAATTAAAATTAAACGCTGTTTACGTAATGGATGCACACTAGGCTCCTGAATCCGATGTTTCGACTTGATCTGATGGTTCGACTTGCCTCTGCAATTTTCGTAAGGCATCACGCGTACGGGATCGCAATACCCAGGTAAATACCACTAGTATGCCAATACCAATAAGATAAGCTGGCCACACATACATACCGTGTCCCTGCATCTGTAACGCTTGTTGCCAAGAAGAAAAATACATCAAAACTTATCCTTATCTTTGTTATCTATGCAATAGCGAGTCATCATCCAACGCTGCAACCACTGACTTTTACCTTCACGCTGCAAAATCAACAGTCGCGTCTCCAACAACCAAAATGCGGCAAATAAAAAATAAATGCCCAATAGCGCAATTAATAAGGGCACCCACATTTCTGCAGGCATCGGTGGCTTTTCCGTCAATTTAAAAGTCGCGCCTTGATGCAAAGTATTCCACCAGTTGACAGAAAACTTAATGATCGGCAAATTAACAATACCCACCACTGCTAATAAAGCAGCTGCTTTATTAGCAGCTTCACGACCTTCAATCGCAGTACGCAACACCATCACGCCAATAAATAAAAATTCCAGCACTAACATCGAGGTTAACCGAGCATCCCATTGCCACCAAGTTCCCCAGGTCGGTTTACCCCAAAAAGCACCAGTCATCAACGCAATAAACGTAAACAGCACACCAGACATAACGCAACTTTGCGCCCAGGTATCCGCCAATTTAATTTTCCACACCAGGCTCACCAAACTGAACATGGCCATCAATGCATAAATGGATAGCGCCACACTGGCTGCTGGGACATGTAAATAAATCAGCCGAAAACTATTGCCTTGCTGATAATCCGGCGGCGCCCAAAACAAACCCCAACCCCAACCAATCCCCAACAAGACAATCGCCATCCCACTCAAAAACGGTAACCAAGACGCGGTTTTTTCAAAGAAGAAACGCGGGGAAGCCCATTGATGAAACCAACGTTTAAAAACCACACGCCAATTTTTGTTCGCATCATTTGTCGCCATGCTCACTGATCCTTAAGCCGTCATCATAATCTGCAATGCCATCGCAATGGCCAAGGGCAACAAGGCGGCACTGAATAACCACAAGCCACCTAAAAATGCCAAGGGCGCCAAAATGGATTCACCACTGGCCTGTAGATTAATAGCTGCCATCGCAAAAATAACCACCGGAATTTGCATCGGCAACGCTATTAATAATACCAGCACCGCCGCAGATCGCGCGCGCAATGTTAACGCCGCCGCTAACGCATTACTGTACGCGATAATGCCAGAGCCAATGAACAAGGTCAGCATCAATATCGGCACTTGTGACCAAGGCAAGGCCAACAACAAGGCCAATAATGGCGCCATCAGCGTAATCGACACGCCATATAACATCCAATGCGCGACAATTTTAATTTGCACCCACCACGCCAAGGGATAAGGCGAATAGCGCCATTGCTCAATGACACCCGATTGCCAATCCTCCGCAAAAAAAGCATCACTAGCTAAATAACTGGCCAGCAACACAGCAATCCAAATAACACCGGCGGCAATGGTCGCCAAAATTTTTTGATCTGGACTAATGGCCAGCGGAAACAACGCCATGATTAACGTCAAAAATAATAAGGGTTGCAATGCTTGACTGCTTTTTTGCACCACCAGCAACCCTTCACGGCGTAATGCCAACCAAAATAAATGCCGCAATGTCATCAAAATCGTCATGCAGCAACCAACGTTAGCGCTTGATAGTGGGTGTCAGCCTCGGCAAAAGCTTGATGCGAAGTGAACACAATTGCACCACCTTGTTGTACATGTTCTTTCATCTGCTGTTCTAGCCACAAACAAGTGGTTTGATCCAACGACGTAAAAGGCTCATCCATCATCCACACGGTTCTTTGCATAGATAACAACTGCGCAATCTTAAAACGTTGTTTTTGTCCTGCCGACAACTGGCCAAGTGGATCTTCAGCATATTGCCATAACTGTACGTGCCTTAGAATGTGTTCAATATCACCAACCGTTAAAGCGCGACCATGAATGGCGGCAAAATAACGCAAATTTTCTTGCGCACTTAATAAGGCATGAAAACCAGCCAAATGCCCTAAATACACGGTCGACAAATACAGTGGTGTGTGCCACTTGATGGCACCTTGATAGTGTGAAGACAAACCAATCAGTACGCGTAACAATGAAGTTTTACCAATGCCATTAGCGCCCTGCAAATGCAGCAGCACACCAGACTGCAATACAAAATCGATCGGTTTAAATAGAGGCGTTTCCTCTATTAAACAGCTGACTTGATTTACGGTGAGTAGTGGTATTGACATGCGTGCATCTTATTTGAGTGAAGATCCATTCGTCTTTTTTAAAACGTATTCTGCATTTACAGCGTAATGCAAGGTATTCAAATTCGCCTGTCTATACTTGCATAATGACAACGATTAACACATCAGCAACGACAACGGCATCGCTAACTGGGCCAATACCACCAGCATCATCCATCGCAACGCCAACAGTAGCGGCAACCGCATTGAGCCGTGCTGAAATAGGCGCAATGATTAAAGCACAAATTATGCAGGTTACCCCGATTAATTATTCGTCCGACCATAATAGTACAGCGCCAGCCGCTTCAACTCTCCCATTAAGTTCATCACCTTTAATAAATGCAGCGCTGGTTTATACGCCTATCTCTTTGCAAGAAAGTGCGTTACAACAAGCAGCCCAATTTCAACCCAACATGAGTACCACAGTTCATACCGTTGACAGCATTTTACTGGCAACCATTAACCAGCAGTATCAAGTGTTAGCAAAAATTGAAGACAATTGTTTTACTTTCATGAGCAGCTTACCGTTACGCGCTGGTGACTCCATTTTCATCCAAAAAATCAACGCGCAACTTTGGCAAGGTTTGACACAAGACAGAAACAATCTCAATGCAACCGCCTTTTTGCCAGCCTTTATTGCCAAAATGCAAGCTTCACCGAATTATCTACAACTTGCTTGGCAGTTATATCGCATCAACCTGCCGATACCCAATGCTGCTGAATCTACACCAAATGAATTATTAAAGATGGCTACACCACCATCCTTATTATTGCAATCGCTACAAACCCCGCTGAAACAATTTTTTCAAACGCTTTTATCGGTGCAAACCCTACAAGCAAACATCAATGCTTCAGCCCAGGAGCCAGACCTTGCTCCTGCCATTGGCCAAGACAACAACAAATTTGCTGCAACAAACTCAACGCAGCTAGTCAATCTAATCAAGACATCGATCAACAATAGCGGACTAATCTTCGAGCACAAACTGGCCGCGTTCAGTCAATTATCAACAAACGAACAAAAACAGCTATTAAAGCTTTGGCAACAAGGCTCGACTGTTCGCCAGGATATCAATTTTGTCCAAGATCAGAAAACCGCACTGGTTAAACTATTTGCGGCATTAGCGACAGCTCAACCCGGATTAGCGGCCGCAGATACACCCACAATTGAAACAACAACCGATTGGCTCACTCACTTTAAAAAACTATTACCCGCCTTCAGCACATTATTGACCTCAAATTCAGTTTCACCAAATTTAGAAGACACGGAACATCCACGTGAAGTTCAGCACACCTTGTGGCAAAACTTTTTTTTTCCAACCACCCACGGATTAACCACGGCGAACGACAAAGAAAATCTCAGCACTATGGTTATTCAGTTGTTGGAGCAAATAAAACAACAGATTAACCGCACGCATGTCCAGCAATTGCAAAGCCTCTTACCATCAGGTGAAAACAATCCTAGCGGGAATGAAGGCATGTTCAGTTTTTGCTTTGATTTACCCTTGCTGACGAATATGGGCTATGAACGCGTACCC
>JANNXD010000066.1:0-5201 GCA_031409375.1 Gammaproteobacteria bacterium
CGGCTTTAGCCGGTATTTGGTGGGACTTTCAGTCCCTGGTTTTAACCCACCGGCTTTAGCCGGTGGTTGTTAAGTAACCGCTACCCAGTATGAAGTCTTGGAGTAATTTATCGACTTTCATATATCGATTTGGCGTAAGCCTGCGCGGACGCTATACCGTGGTGATCGTCACCCATAATCTGGCGCAAGCGCGATGCATTGCCAATTATGCTGCCTTTTTTTGGATGCAAGAACGCGCGTCGGGCAACTGATCGAATTTGGTCGCTGCCAAAAATTACTCGATCACCCTGAGCATGTGTTAACAGCCGCGTATGTATCAGGAAAAACTGGTTAAGGAAAAAGTGGTTCGTTTAAAAAACGGTTAATTTAACCTCTGTTTTGGATATGAAGAGAAATCCCCCCTGTTAAAAGCATTCGCTGATAAACAGATAAAGATGTTTTTTTAGGTGTCAGGCAGTCAGTAATCACATTTTTTTATCAAATAGAGAAAACAATAAAAACATATTTTCAAATTAAGTTTCTTGCGATATGATGCTGACGGTCAATTTCTATACATGCAATCTATAACACACTGTTGTTAACAGCCAAAAATGTCAGCCTATATGATCTGCTTAACATTCATAACAACGACCACCTATAAAAAACCCCTACAAACCTGATCGATCGAGTGTCACTATGGTATTTCCTCGCAACAATAAAAACTTTTATACCCCAGCCCAGCATTCTGCTTCCAACTCTCAAACACAAGCCAATAAACACCACACAACTGCTGCTGTAGATAATGCCGCTGCACAACAAACGCTTATGGGACAAAAAAAGCTTATGGGGGTAGCAGAAAAAAAAGGATCGAATACCAGAGCACTGACATCAGCACAAACAATAGGCGACATGCGGAATGCTTTATCGCACACACATGGTAGGAGTCAGCACATCAGTGTCCCCAATGCTCGTTCCGAACAAAATATCAGGCAATCTACTCAATACGGGACCAACGAAGCCTCGTTGAAGCGCACAGCAAATGGTATTACAGCGGAGATTTTCTGGGACGAAATTGTGCAACCTGATCCCGCAATAACCCTGCAAAGACTTGAACAAGTTTATGCCGACCCGAGCTTAAGACCTCTATTCAATAAAAAGATTACCTCTAGTAAAAGCAACTTTGTTGTATGCGCAATAGATGAATGGCGTTTCGACATTTTAGAGTGGGCTTATTCTAAAGAAGAATTAAAACCTCAATTTAAAGCATTAAACGAAACAGGATTTAATATCGTTCAACTAACCGTAAAGGGGAATCAAATAGAGTTTCTGGAATGGATATATAACCATGATCAATTAAAACCTTTATTTGATTGCTTTAAAGATGAACACTGGTTTTTGCCAGAGCTACTCGCAAACAATCGTATATCGCTTATAGAGTGGATATGGAATAAAAACGACTTGAAAAATATGCTTCTTACCGAAACACGCTCTGATTTTCCTCAACTGCGCCCGCACCATAAAAACGTAAAATCCATTTTAACCAGCAATACTTTTACAAACCTATTTATGCAATGTTTTTTAGCTCGAGACAATCAACACCTCTCCAACTTAATTGACTGGTATATTGAAAAATTTGCGCAAGATAAAACACTCAGATCTATTTTGACCAAAAAACTAATTGAGGAAAAAAATATCCGAACCAAAAAAACGAATGTAGTTTCTATGATTCAATTTATAGAAAAAGAGCAACATGATACACCTATGGGGAAAACGATATATAACAAGTTATCTAGATTGTTAGAAATCGACATGCAAAACTCCATGATAGAGTCACAGCGCGCATCTAACGAAACAGTTTTTATAGAAGAGCTTGAAGAGAAAATTTTTCAATTTGAAAGATTATCCATTGAATTTAATAAATTAGTTAAACCGCTGCAACAATCACCCATCCGCTATAGTCAATTCGAAGAAAAAATAAGCACGCTTGAGAAAAATATTCAGAATGCTTTAAATTATGCAAATCTAATAAAAAACCAACCTATTCCTCTAGAAAATAGGCAAAATAGCCTATTAGAAATTTTAAATCAGAAAAATGTAACCATCAAAAATACATTAGCCAACTTAAAATTAGAAATTGCCAAATCCAAAATTGAACTTTACAGTAGTAAAAGTACTCAAGTGCAAGAAATCGTGGTTACTGTTTCCACAGAAAAAACCGATTCAAATCATGAAAAAAATGAATCATTTGAAGACATTAAAAAGTCATTTATTGAATTTCTAAAATTCATCAACCACTCTGAAAGTTCAAAAAACGATGGCTGGAATGAATTCCTTACAAAAGAACTTATTAATCAAAAATTACTTACTACTGAGTTAAATGAAAATTCTTACGGCAGCCAATTTATTGAAACCTTTATATTTGAATTGAATAAAAAATCAGAAATAACAGCTGTTGACGTGCATCTAATCATGCAACTTGATCAAATATATGATTATTATCAAGATCAGATAGCAACGCCTGCTAATGCAAATACCACTGCAAAAAATGGAGCAAAACGTGAAGATATTTTTGATGGTCCCATTCAAAAAATTGAAAAACTCATAGAATCAAATGAGCGGCATGACTCAATTAAATCAAAAATAAATGCCTTAAAACAAAAATTAACTAGGGAATTGACTGAACAAGAGCAACTCTCTGTCAATAGAAAAAAATATTACCAAAAATTGGTCACCGATATAAAATCACTAAAAGAGAAATTGATTGCTGATAAAGAAAAATTGCAAACACTTAAAGATAATATTTTTTCAATCATGGAACAAAAAAAAATAACTCGATTTGGTGCAGAAATAATCAATCAATATTTCATCGAAAAATCCAGAAACTCCTCACATATACGAATACTTGATAGGCAGTTAAAATCACTGGAACTTGAAAAAAATGGACTCTATAAAAAATTTATAGGAGCCCAGCTAATCGCAACCAAACGCACGCGGCAACTAGAAAAATTACAAGGATTGGAAAGTAGATTAGCTAATGACGACGAAAGTTCTAGAAATTTAGGCGCTGAAAGAAAAACACCAATTTCTACGACTGCTCCTGCTCGTCATGCTCCCATCACTGACCTTGCACTCAACTCGCTGGCACAGAATTTATCAACCATTGACGCATTCAGTACACCAACAGCACATATCGCCCAACAAGACGCTGAGTATTCGCATGATATATTATCTTCGCTTCTGAACGCCTATAAAGAAGATAACAAACCCTTGGTTAGAGACTTAATCAATCAATATCCCGGCATAGTCAATCAACATAATGGCGATGGGTATTCATTATTATTTACTGCTATCGAAGAAAATAATCCGGGATTCATCACGCAGAACCTGCTCAACCACAACTGCCCAGTATTACTAGAAATCACAGATGCAAACAATTTTACTTATAATGCTTTTCATGAAAGCTGGAAAAAAGCACATATTCCCCAATATAGAGAAGCTCAACATAACCTTATTGATGCATTAGAAGTTTATGCGTTAACAAAAAATCAGAAAGAAACTTTGTTAAATGGCAAACTAGCGATCTGTTTGGATATCATCCAAAATAAAAATGAAGCTAAGCTTCAATTGATCGATTCTCTTTCTAAGCTTCAAGCCCTAGTGGATTCAGAAGAAACATTCATGAGCTCTTATCACTATTTAAATAGCCGCACTTTTGTATCCACCGACATATCTAACAAACAACTTCTTGAACAGCGCAAATCCATGGTTCGAAGCAGCAGGCAACTACTCGCGCAATTGAATCAGGCCGATGCAAATTCTCAAAGCTTACTTGATGAAATTATTTTCAATAAAGTAAGCCTATCTCTAGAATTTCCTATATTAAAAGATCACTTTAAAAATAGGAGCGATCTCGATTCACTACTCACCAATCTAACTTCATCAAGACTTAACCAAGAAAGCATTATTATTGAGGCTATCAATATAAGGGTAGAAGAAATAAGTGAGCATCTAAATACTACTTTGATTCCTTCTTTGACATATTGATTGTAAGCCCTTAACTGTAGAAGTCAGGAGTTGATCGACATATTTCTGAGTGTTAACTCTACAAATTTCAGATCAACTTTTGACTTCTACGGTTTATCAACCAGGTATTTAATCAGCAATGTTTTGGAAGAAACCAGTGCAAAGTAATTTCAGTGGTATGCATGGCGCTGGAAAATAGAATCATTTTTTAAGCTACTCAAGCAAGCAGGATTTCAGCTAGAAATCTGGGGGCAGCAAACACCTGAGGTGTACTGATTCGGCTTTGCTGGCAGGTTTATGGGTGTATTTGAATGTCAGTCATGTTTTTCTTACAATGTCGCATTCCGATATTTCAGGCCTCGTCCAGCTTGGCCGTTCGGTTCTTCAATTTGTGTAGATCCGTTAGCTCCAAAGGAGGAGGAATTAGACCGAGCTTTGTTGTGTGTATACATTAGTCTTGACAGGGGCGGGAGTCGTTACGTCAAAAAATATCGTGGGTTTGCGTAACATCAGTTAATCATCAGGCTTTTTGCCTTGTAGTTGATAAACAAACGCCAAGATATGCGCGACGACGAGATAGAGCGCTTCAGGGATGGCGTCACCGATTTCTAATTGTGCCAATAAATTGAGTAGCGCTGGATTTTCATAGATGGGAATGTTGTGCGCAGTCGCTATGGTGAGCATGGCGGCTGCTAGTTCAGCTTCACCGTTGGCAGTAATGATGGGGGTGTTGCCATCATATTGCAAACTTATCGCTTGCGCGGTGTGATGTGTGCCGGGTGATGGGTCTGTAGTTGCTTTGTCTGTGATTATTTTGTTTGTAAATAGTGAATTGTTCATAAATTAAATTTGCAGATGCACCCAGTCATGTTGAAAACGTTGATCACCGAGTGGTGGTAATGGACTGCGACATGCGTGGCTATTGACTTCTAAACCCATATCATTTAATGATTTTGTCAGTTTGCTAATTTGTTGATCGATACATTGATTGGTTGAATGGGTTTCACTAAAAAACTGCATGTTCAGCGCATTTTTTTGAAGAGAGACTTTGGTTTCAGATGGCGTTAATCGGCAGTCTGCGATAATTTTGCCAAGCTCAGGTAATTCAAAAGCCAATACGACGCGCCATTGACTACTCGGTTTATTTTTTTTGCTTTGATTTACCCTTGCTGACGAATATGGGCTATGAACGCGTACCC
>JANNXD010000067.1:0-14578 GCA_031409375.1 Gammaproteobacteria bacterium
GGCACGCCCTTGTGCCCACGCGGAATGCATAAATTAAAGCGACGGAGGCACGCACACGACGAAGGTGCGCGTGGGCACAAAATCGTGCCCACCCTACGCAAACATCAATTCATGGTGAGCGTAGAGCGATTTGATTCAGATGTCTGTGGTAGGTTGAGTGCGGCCACTCCGAAGGTGTTGTCGTTAGACCATGTTTTACCGGATTGTAATGGACGTAATTGATGTGCCTGGTAAAGTCTTCCTCATCACGAATTTTGTGTTCCAAAAATCGGCGCTGCCAAAGAGTTGATTCACGGTGGCTGTGTTTGGACTGATTAAGTAATTCTGCATGACGATATTGAGCTCGGCAACTGATGGATACCTTGCGTTTTATGATCATCCAACGAGTAGAATAATCGGCATCGTTTTCAGGCAAAGTCCAAATACAATGCAAGTGATCTGGCAACAATACCCATGCATTAATGTTGAAGGGGCGTTTGATACGAACTTCTTCAATAGCTGCTCGTAACGCTATACGAACCGGCTCATCGCACAAAATTGGGCGCCGCTAGTAAGACACTACTGTAAAAAAATAACATCCGCCCGCCGCAAAAATTCGTCGATATCGAGACATCTTGTTGTCCATTATTTGTTTCAAAAAAACCGAGGCACATCAAACATAACCGTTTCAAATTTCCATTACAACGTCGTGCCCACGCACCTAGATGCAGAAATGGATGATCATGATGGCTATTGGGTAAATGAGCCAACATAACCATAGGCGTTATTTGAAACAAATAGATGCAGTAGATCACCGCCATTTGAAAAATCTGAAACAGATGCCAACCCTTCGTAGCTCCCACTAAGCTCACCGCAAGCAGAAATACTGAGATTGATCGGAATCGCTACTGTTGCAATTGGCATATTGCTGATATTGCCTTGATAATTGCATCCGTTTGTGTCATTACCACTGATATTACCTTGCTCATCAATCGACAAGGTATTGGTGAGTACAGATCCTGAAGCAGTAGCAAATTGTTGCATCCAACTCGCAAATACATCTTCACCTAGCGGTACTTTACTTGCACCAATATCTTTAGAAATATTAATTCTATTATTGTCATTTTGTTCATCAACACCCCAAGCTCCAAAGGTGGGGTCATCTCCAAAAGTTAATTTTAATTTCATGTCTACAGTTTTCACACCAAATACTGGGCTAAGCGGTGCGTCAATTGATTTAGGGTTTTCATATAAGGATAAAGTCAGTTCATATAATCCAGCCGACTTATCGATTTCTCGCAATTCTCCACTCGCAGCGGTCTCACCAACAATAACAACTTTATCGACCTCAGATATTAAGGCGACAAATGGAAGATCATTTTTTTGAACACCATTTACCGTTAGAAAACCCGTATAAAATCCTGCAATTTGTGCATCAGACATGTCGGATACATTTTTATTATCATTATTTGATACCGTGCTGGCACCGCCACCACAACCCGCGATAAACATGAGAAACAACACAAATATTAACTTCATTGTTTAAGACCTCATAAATTGAAACACTGACTTATAAATCCATGTTAGCAACGCCATTGCTCAAAAAAACCATAAGCAGAAGCAAAATCGTTTGGCGTTTGTAATATTTTGCATCGGGAGATTCAACCAGGTCTTTTTAAAGGCGGCTAGTGGCGCACTTGGAATGTGATTCCGCCTCAAGCAAACTGACAATCAGGTTAATACTTTCACCCTTGCTTATCGGCTACTTTACGGCTAATTTATGGCTATGCCTTGGAAGCCGAAATACACCATTACCGACAAATTGCTATTCACGATCCGCCAGATTGGCGAAGCCATGGGTGAAATCAGAGGTTTTCGTTTAAGCGGAACAGCACTGGCCAAATTGGAGCTGGACGCGCGTGAGCTTTCTAGCTTTGCTTCCACCAGTATTGAAGGCAATCCACTGGCGCTAACCGATGTGAAGCGCCTGCTCAAAACTAAAAAGCCGCACATCAGAGACACCGAACGCGAAGTGCTCAATTACAACCAGGCGCTGCAATCACTTTATGCGTCAGTACGCTCGCAAAAATTTAAGCTCGACATTGCAACACTTGTGAAAGTGCAAAAACAAGTGACTGCTGGATTGATGGATAATCCAGCGGATTGTGGTCATTTGCGACAAGCGCCCGTCATTATCCGCAACCCACGCAAACCCGATGAAGTGGTTTTCATTCCACCAGATGCTAAAGATGTCAGAAAACTAATCACTGAATTGCTGGCCTTCATCAACAACCATATCGGTAAAATTGATCCCGTGATTCTGGCGGGATTATTTCATCGACAATGCGTCATCATCCACCCGTTTATGGATGGCAATGGGCGCAGCACTCGCTTGCTAACCACTGCCGTTCTCGGCAAAGCGGGTCTTGATCTGTTCGCGATATTCAGTTTTGAAAGTTACTACAACCAGAACATTACCCGCCATTTCAAAAATGTCGGGCTGGAAGGCGATTATTACGAACTGCAAAACACGATTGATTTTTCAGCATGGCTGGAATATTTCACCGAAGGCATTCTGGATGAATTAAGCCGTGTGCGCAAAACATTACCGGAAATGCTAATCCCACCACCCCGCCTTGAACCGCACCACCATCAAGTTTTAGCGTACATCAGGGAACACGGCAGCATCTCGCAGCGTGAATATGGCGAAATATCTTCACGTAGCCTTGCGGCCCGGAAGTTAGATTTTGAGAAGCTGCTGGACTTAGAGCTGATTGAAACTCAAGGCACCGGGCGCGGAACGCATTACGTGCTGAAACTTGCGAAGGCGCGGAGGTGACAGATGCTCGTGGACACAAATTCGTACCCACTCCACACTAGGTTGCTACAAAATTGGCTGCTGACTGCTCGAACTCAGCTTGTGGATTCAACTCAATATAACTAGACTAACCGAACTTAGTTTATAAAGAGTTCCTAATGCAAACCGTCAATATCCACGAAGCCAAAACCCATTTATCCCGATTGATCGAACGCGCCTCCCAAGGTGAATCCTTTATTATCGCGAAAGCGGGTAAGCCACTGGTTAAGTTAATGCCTTTAAATGCACCAGAATCCAGCCAGATCAAGCGACTGGGTTTTATGGCTGAACAGATTGTCGTGCCGGAAGATTTTGACCAGATGGGCAGCGCTGATATTGAACAGCTTTTTAATGGTGGCCTTTGAAACTGCTATTGGATACGCATCTATTACTGTGGGCGGCGGGTCATCCCAATCGTCTTTCTGCAGAGGCTCGTACTTTAATCAACTCGCAAGAAAACGAATTATTTTTTAGTGCTGCAAGCTTGTGGGAAATTACCATTAAACACGGATTAAACCGGGATGATTTTACCGTCGACCCTCACCTATTACGCCGAGGATTACTGGATAACGATTATAACGAGCTGTTGATCGGCAGCGAGCATGCTGTTGCCATTACCAGCTTACCCGCCATTCATAAAGATCCTTTTGACCGTCTTTTAATTGCTCAGGCCACGATAGAAGGCATTACCCTTTTGACCAGCGATGCTGTCGTTGCACAATACCCAGGCCCAGTGCGCAAGGTTTAAATTTTGCTCCGTAGAAAACACTTAATCATGCGACCGCCACCCGCAGATGCGCAATCAAAGACTCCAAAAGTATCGGTAACAAACCGGGCGCCAGATCGTGGCCCATACCAGGAATGATCTTCAGTTTGGCATGTGGAATCTTCTGGGCACAATCAATACCATGCTCGACCCGAATCAGTGGATCTGAGTCGCCATGAACAATCAGCGTCGGCCTGGTGATCAACCGCAACTGCGCAGAGCGATCACCGGAAGCAGCGATTGCGAGCAATTGTCGCGCAGCGCCGGCTGGATCGTAACCGCGTTGCAGCATAGCACTCAGGCGTTCGCGCATTTCGGGTATCGGTGTCGGAAACCCTGGGCTACCGATGGTCAGAAACACCTCAAGCAGTCGATCCGTCAATACCTCCAAGGATGCGCCTGACTGCGGCCGGCACAAGATCAGCCGGATTACCTTCAAGCTTGCGTGCGGTAATCGGCGATCGCCACTTGATGACATGATCGATGTCAAGCTGAGACAACGCTGCGGATAATGAGCAGCCACTGTCTGTGCGATCATTCCGCCGAGCGAAACGCCAACCAGGTGTGCAGCCTCGATGCCCAACGCATCAAGAACGCCAATACTATCTGCTGCCATGGCATCAATCCGGTAAGGAGCAGACACCGGCAGATGCAGTAAATAACGCACTGCCTCAAGAGGCAGATTAAGCGGTTTTCCCGTTGCCATTTTTTCCGAAAGCCCGGCATCGCGATTATCAAAACGCACAACCTGGAAACCCGCAGCAACCAGCGCCAAGCAAAACACATCAGGCCAGGCCACCAATTGCATGCCCAGCCCCATGATCAGGAGCACCGCAGGATCAGATCGATTGCCCAGAATCTCGACTTCCAGTTTCAGGTCATTGGCAATTATGGTCGGCAAGAAGTAAATCTCCCAAGTTTATAAAATAGAAGAGGTGAATTTAAGAATAAATCGAAATAACAATACGAGCTAGCATAAGCGTTTGAGTTTCGTCCGGATGGTGAGCCTTCGCCTTCCCCCCAAGCAAACCAGGAAATATTAATTGGCCGACACTGTTTATAAACAAAACCATCTGGTACCATGCGTTCAGTTTACGATCAATGTTTTAATAAAAATGATTAATCCTAAATTTACAAGAGGTGATTAAAATGTTGCGACACGCAGAAGGTGCTACCAATCCTGCAAATTCAATGCAAGCGGTGGTCAATCAAACCAGAATTGGGCTAGTGCTATCGAAAACTCTTATTAAAAATTCAAAAAGCCTATTATTAGGGATACGCCCCTCGCACTTAACAGTATCTTTAGAAGAACGCCCTAGAATTAACACGCAAGCATCTGAGTTAAGAAATAGCACAAACACGCTAATTGAGCTGATCAGTGTTATCACTCAACTACACGGCGATGAACGAATATACGGCGAAATACGCAATAGGCACGCAACTACCATCCGAAATCTAGACATAGTTGATCACATGAGTGCGCAAGCTAAAGATAAAATCGATCATGCTATGCGACTAAAGCTCGTACATACTCAACTCGCGAACCGATAAACTCATTCTTTAAATGGTGAGATATCACCTGGCTTGCGCAGCATTTTGTTCACTTCATCAAGATGCAATTCTTCTGAGGTGATCATTTCTCTCGCATACTCCTCAAGCAACACCGATTTTCCTTCAGCAAGCTTTAAGAGTTCATAATAAGCAGCCAGCGAATTCTTTTCATGCTCCAGGCTTTCACGCAAAATATCACCGATGTCGTGTTTTTCTGTTTCGAGTAAAGCGCCGATTTTTAGAGAAGGATGACCGCCGAGCAAAGTCACCAACTCGCCCGCTCGCTGTGCATGGGCCAATCCTTCTTGCGCATTATCTTTTAACCAAGAAACAATGGGAATTCGGTTATATCCGAACACCATTAATGAGTAGTGGGTATACCGCACCACCCCTGCCAATTCGAGTCCCATAATATGGTTCAGCGAATTGATCAACGCTGAATTGTGTTTTTTGGTCATACACTCGCCTCTTGCTTGTGAAAGATTAAAAAATGCTTACAGTAACGAATACGGCAATTCGAACTTTTTGGAACCACTTGATACCTTATTTACTGGACAGTAAGGTTACCACTCACTGGCGCAATTTTACAAAAAATTGCTAAACCGTCAGTTCCCTAGCAGGGCTTACTCAAGGTACAGTATTGCAATGTCAAAGATCCCAACCTGTTATTGGTTTACCGTGATGCTAGCTTGCGCAAGTGCAGGCGCCTTTCAGTCGGCTTTTGCTGACTTTCTGATTTCGCCGGAGCGCAAATGGGATCGTAAAGTTAACGAAACAACACCGCAACAAAACGCACCAAAACTAACCTACGAACAAAACGCTAGCTTAGTGTGCACCGAATATAAAAAAGAATACTTTCGCTATCTCAATAATCGGGGTGTTGCCACTACTAAAACGCAACGCAACCTAGCGGAGAGAGGTATGCTTGCATATAAAACTCGAATGGAGTTTATTTGCGACACCTATATTAGCAATCGTCTTCCCTATACTCGAGAAGCCTCGCAAACGGATCCAGACAATACATTAAGCCGATATCATGCCGTTAAGCGTTAACGCAACTTATGTTCTTGGCCTTGAATTAAGCGTCGAAGATTCTCTTGATGCCGCCACCAAATCAGTGCACTTAAACACGCCATTGATAAAGCTAAATCGCGTTGTATAAAAAATAAAGCGATGGGCGCTGCTGTCCATGCCGCTAAGGACGCAATTGATGCTGTGTTGGTGAATTTCATCACCAGTAACCACAGCACATCTATCACCAGCGCCACTGGCCAATATAAAAGATGCAGCACACCAAAAGCAGTGGCGACACCTTTGCCGCCATTAAAACGATAATACAGTGGGAACATGTGCCCCAAGCATGCGGCAAAACCAATCCAACCCAATTGAGTGATGGATAAACCACAGAGCATACCGACGGCAATAGGCAATAGTCCTTTCACAATGTCGCCCATAAAAGTCAGAGCGGCGGGAAATTTTCCATGATTGCGCAATACATTGCTGGTACCGGGATTGCCAGATCCCAGCGTGCGCGGATCGGTGAGCTTTAAACTTTTGCACACCAAAATTGCCGAGCACAAAGAACCGAGCATATAGGCTAGCAAGATCAAGCCAGCAAAACTTAAATTGGCCATCTGGAAATTGGAAAAAAAATCGGTCATGTTGATCAAGCTCATCTATCGGCTCATTCAGGTTAGATAGTGAATTACAGTGACGGTGCAGCGATTTATTGGATTACAATGCGGCATTCATTTTTTAATTTGCCAAGGATACCCAGTTATGTCATCACTGCCCAGTCTTGCAGATGCCGATACCGTACATTTAAAAAATATTCAAATTGATACGCTGATTGGTATCTATGAATGGGAGCGCGGCATTCGTCAACGAGTGGTGATTGATTTGGAAATGGGTACCGATAATTGGAGCGTGGCTTCCACGGACTCATTGGAAGGCGCGGTGGATTATGATGCCGTGTGCAGGCGCGTCATCAAGTTAGTGCAAGCCGCCGAGTTTCGTATGATTGAAACCCTGGCCGAACGCATCGCGGACTGCGTGCTGGCCGAATTTAATTTGCCCTGGATTCGCGTCCATGTAGCAAAACCTGGCGCTACCCCAGGTGATTTACAAGGCGTAAAAGTCGGCGTGAGTATTCTGAGACGTGCTGATGAGCTGAACTAGTCGAGACTTTTTCAAGCCGGGCCTAGGAGCCTTTCTTTATTTACGACTGCTAACAAAATCGCTTCAAACTTTTTAGCCAACACGGTGCGATCAAACTCTGCCTCAACACATTGACGACCTAATTCACCCATTTGCACGCAGCGCTCGCGACTATCGGCTAACGCCACTACCGCCTCTACCAGCGCTTGCACATTTTCAGGTTCAATACATATTCCTGAACCTGCTTGCTCGATAATGGCCTGACTTTCACCGCACACACCCAGAATAATCGGCTTCTTCATCGCCATACTTTCAAAAATTTTTGAGGGGATAACGGTTAGAAATAAATCCAGTTTTTTTAATAACACCAAACTAACACTGGTGATAGACCACAGCGCTGGCATTTTATCTTTAGGCAACTGGCCCAAGATCACCACATTCGATAAGCAGCGGCGCTCTTTTTCTTCGACAAGCCGGGCATGCTCAGCGCCATCACCCGCCGTTAAAAAAATAATATCCTTGCGCTCACGAAGCCTATCCGCCGCATCCAGAATATTACCCAATCCATGTGCCATCCCATGCGTACCAACATAAGCAACAACAAACTTGCCTTTAACGCCAATAGAATCGGCAAATGCATTATCTACCGCCTGTTCCGTAAAAAAGCCAAGATCCACGCCATTACGGATGACGGTAATTGCGCCCTCCTTCCCCCCGCGTTCAAGAATATGTTTTTTAAAAGCATGGGTAACCGACACAATATGATCCGCCTTGCGATAAGCGAAAGATTCCAGCCACTCAAGTACCGCAATAATTTTTGGATTCTGCAGAGCACCAACCGCCACAATGGATTCTGGCCATAAATCACGAATCTCCAACACCCAAGGGCAACGCTTTAAGCGGGCGACCACATAACCCGCCAAGCCATTAAAAAATTGTGGCGACGTTGAAATCACCACATCAGCCTTGCTCAGAAATGGCGCCACCAACGTCGCCATCAGCATATAAAAAACATAATTGAATGTTCGCTTGGCAAAACCTTCATTAGCGGTGATATAGGTCAGTATCTTGATGGCTTTAATGCCGTCTTTAAATTCAACATGTACCAGTTTATTACGATAACCCGGATAAGCCTTACCCATCGGGTGGTGAGGAACGCAGCTCACCACCGTGACCTCGTGACCATCTTTTACCCACTGCTTACAATGTTCATAAGCACGTGTAGCCGGCGCATTAACTTCAGGCGGGAAATAATGTGAAAGAAACAAGATTTTCATGTACTACTCATTCACTACGCTTTATCTTAAATCCGAACGCTTTATGGTATAACCGAATTGCACCGGCAACGACGACTGCAATTCCAGTACAATCTTCTTACTCTTGTATGACAATCCAAATTCAGGGCAAAACAGCGAATCTTCGATCTTGACCACCACATTAGCCAAAACGGTCGACGAGAGTATCAAATTTGCAAAAGATTTACCATGATAGTCAAGGCTCAAAATTTCGCCCTGCCATGAAGGCGTAATCGCTGGATGCAGATGAATATAACTTCGAAGCCGATGATTTCCTCCGCCTTTAATCTCATCCGTTATAGCCCAGCACTGTGATCGCCCATTATCATCAACTTTAATGCGCACCTTACGTCGATGCACAATACCGTTGAGTTTATGAAATCCTGAAAAAGAGCCTTCAAAAACAATTTCGTCTAATTGACGCTGAATCTCTGCGTGCAGTTTCCGAGCACGTCGCGCCACGCGAAATTCTCCCCATATCTCCGATTGCTCGGCATCGTCAATCTGCACCACATTATGCGCCGCCGTGGAGCGAACATAACGACGCATCTCACCCGGCTCATACTCCAACAAGCCGGAATCCACCACTACTGGAATACCCGCTATGACCAATTCATAACTGAGCATATCGCAATGGGTATGGCCGGGCTGATAAGCAGGACCAATATCACCGCAGTCGATCATGAACCAGTCCGCGCCCATTGAATAACCGTAAAATCCAGCAGCATGGTGCTGGACAATTCGAGACGATTCATTGCTAGCGACATCTAAGAAAATGCCAAGCGACTTTGCACGACGCAAAATCTCCAGCGGCGTCACATCATAAAATGCCGAGTCATTCAATAACGGATATTGACCGAGCGGATTAATAATATCGGCTAAAAAAACCAACATCTTTTTAGCTGCATCCATTAACTGTATCGAAAATTCTGGCGAAAACCATTCAGACCTTTGCTCTGCCAACGGAAGCCGTGTCAACTGAATGAGATCCAACACATCATTCAACACCACACAATGATATTGTGGCGTACGCTCATAATGACAACCATCTGGTAATATTTGTTCGCGCAATTCTTTCTCAAGCTCAGCAACTGCATATTTACCCCAACGATCCGCATCTTTGCCTTGAAAAAATACACCTGCAAACAACAGCGCTTTTAAATTTTCAAAATAATGATTAGCAAGAATATGGAATTCGAGATTTTTCTCCAGCCACAGCGCTTGTTGATACAAGCTAGATAGCATTGCAGAGCAGGATTCAGATGTACGCGACGCCAACGCTGCTAAATATTTAACCCAATTCACAATCCGCAAACTAGCGGTATAAGGCTCCCAAGCCGGCTCACTGCCCAAAGGATTTTTCTCAATCCAATCACCGATTAAAAATTCTTTTTCGGCGATTGAACGCGCATCCTGCAAAAAATCAAAATAATGCAAGTTATAACGCCACAGTCGATTCACATCCTGTGGAGCCCAATGCATTGCTGACGCAGAAAAAGAGCGCGAGACATTCAAAAAACAAAAAGCTATATCTTCGTTCCTGCTCGAACTGGAATCCGGCTCAAGCGCTTGGGGCAATGTCGGCCATAAAAACTCGCGACACAAAATCACATCCGGAACAACCGGCGCTACCGCCTGCGTTTTTATAACTCGACGACGAATAAACCAATACAGCTGCGACATCCTTAAATAACGCACGGTACGAGCAATTCTTAACACACGTTGAATTTTTTTATTGAACATTTATTTCATACTGCGGATTCAACCGCGAAGCGCATAACGGATAAAGCGGCACAAGCCACCAGTTGATCCTGCATCTAAACATCATGTTCAAAAACCACCCTGTTTTGCCCAAAACTCGGCCGGCGTAATAAAGCTATAGGTGGATTCAATACAACATGGTTTTTGTAGTGCAAGTGCGGATTTAAATCAACAACCAGGTTTTTATCAAGTTTTTTATCAAGATTTATTCTGCAACCATTGATCGAGTTGCGTCTCGGTAATCGCTAAGCCTATCATCGCGCCCGCATGTAGTGTACTTAAATCCGCCAGAGTCATAGCGGTGAATTTTTCAGCATCTTCGATGTCGTGCTTTTTGCAAAAAGCCTCTATTGCCTGTTCCATTACTTGACCATGCAAGCCTTTTTTTACAATCAAGCCCATCACTTCTTTTCTCTGCTGTCGATATTGAATACGGAACGCATCAATTTCACCCAGAGATTTTTTAACCACACCATATTGCTCACTAGAACGCCTGTAAGCCCAAACATATAACTCTAGCATGGGCTCAATATTATTTTTTTCATAAATACTGAGTAATCCTGCGGTGTAATCCTCTCGAGAAACATCGATAAAGCTGAGCGGACATAAGTTTTTCTTGATAAAAGGAATATTACAACTCAGCCGCGAAGTGCGTTTATTGACATCTTCAAACGCTTGCAAATAAGAAAGGTGCACCAGTAAAAAAAAACTTTGTTCAAATGGGTCTTCAATTTTTCGTGCCTTGAATAAAATCAGTTCGAACAGCTCCTTGAGCTGATGAGCATTGTTCAGCGGCTTATAGGTCGACTGCCCGATATCGAGCTCGATGGTTCGGATATTTCCGCACGCCATCGGATTGGCCAACAAATCCTGTGCAAGCAAATGATGCAAATTGCGGATCGTCAAACTATTCAGTTCAATGTCTTCGACGTTTTCAACCAAAAATAAAATCGCTTCCTTGTGATTCATGATCATCACAGTTTCTTCGTGAACTTTGCCTTCTGCTGTAATGCCTTCTTCGACTAACTTTTGAGTATCAAGACGCGAATAGGTGTTACCTTCCAGTCGGCTGGAGTTATAAGATAAATCGATGAGCAGTCTTTGGGCAATTTGACGTGCATACGTGCCTGACGCTAATGCCTGATCAAAGCGTGTGCCTTCCTTAAAAAGTTGTGTTCGTAAATGCTCTGTAACATAACCTGTTTTGTTTGGGACATAACTGTCCAAAAACGCGCGGTTATAGGACATTTTTTCTCGAGCATGGAGAGGGATATCCAAAAACTGGAGGGAATCTTGGCTTTTTTGGCTAAAAACAGGATGTTTTTTGTCCCTTATTTGACCCTTATTTTCGCTTTTATTTTTTGTTGAGCGTTTCTGGACGGGATAATACTTGGTGGCCTTTTTGTCGCCTGTTTTGATGATAACGCCTGCATCTACAAGAGAAAAAAGACGACGCTGTAATGTCTTTGAATTCAGGGAAAACTGCAATATTTTTGAAATTTGGCCGCGCGACAAGCCCTCTGAATGCGATTCCAAAATTGCGACGATTTCTTTTAAATCTTGTTGTGCATCCACGCCCATAGCCGTCCTTTAAAACACCACAAACTGTCCCTTAAGCACAACTCAAAACACTTTAGATGATTTAAGGGACATGATCAACTAACAACACGATATATAGGTGCATAACGGCGATTAAAACCAACCCAAATTTTTTGCATAATTTTTCCAAGCAATCACCTCGCACCCCTGCCGACTTTGTTGATCCTCGCCACCATAAACCAAGTAGCTGCCGGCAACTAATTGTTGCGATGATTGCAAATAGGTTTTCACTGCTTGTAACGAATGGAAGAATTCGGGCTGTACTGTTTTACTGGATTTTAATTCCAGTAAAGTTAAACCCGCCTCTGATTCCATAACTAGATCGATTTCAATTTTTTTATTGTCCCGCCAAAAGAAAAAATTATTTTCTAAACGAAGATGATCACTGATTTTTTTTGCATCACTGATCATCATGGTTTCAAATAATGCACCTTTGAATACCGAAATATCCAGCTCATCCACACTTTTGATATTCAACAATCGACACACCAATCCCGTGTCATAAAAATAGAGTTTGGGTTGTTTCACTAATCGCTTGGAATAATTTTTAAAATATGGATTCAGGAAAAAAATGATATAGCTCGCTTCTAAAATGGAAAGCCAACTTTTTACCGTGCGATAATCCAAATCAGCATCACGCGCCAAATCCGCATACTGGATTAACTGCCCTGTACGCGCTGCACACAAACGCATAAAACGCTGGAAATCACTCAGCTTTTCAACTTGGATTAACTGGCGAACATCGCGCTCAATATAAGTACGAGAATAGTCGGCATACCACATGACGGGATCCAAATGACGATCATATACAGGTGGATAAAACCCTTGAAAAATCTGCTCCAATAAATTTCTATCTTGCTTCGCGTCAATCAGCTCATTAATTGAAAACGGCAATAAGTCGATAATACCGACGCGACCTGCCAACGACTGCGAAATCTTTGACAACAATCCAAATTGCTGTGAACCCGTTAAAATGAACTGCCCCATCTGTTTTTTCTTATCCACAATTCCTTGAATGTAAGACAGCAACTTAGGCTCGCGTTGAATTTCATCAATAATGCCGCCATTGGCAAACTGCTCCAAAAAGCCACGCGGATCCGTTTCCGCAAACGCCAACGTATCCGGATCTTCAAGGCTGACGTAGCGATATTCCGGCTGAAATAACTGCGACAAAGTCGTTTTGCCCGATTGCCTTGGCCCACAAATCGCGACCACAGGATAAGCCCTTGCTAATCGCTCCAAAGTCGCCAAAGCAGTCCGATTAATCAACATAACCAATTGATTTCCAAAGCATAGTACAATACCAACATATCAATGTAGGTATTGTACTACATGGATGGATTAAAACAAATATGAGGGAACAGTATGTAATATTGATCAGCCAAACCCTGAGCTAGGTTCACTGTCTTTTTTTGTTAGAAATTGATGTTACGTAGTTCTTAAAAAATAGTTGGCGCTGTCCGTTAATCCGAACGACTCCTCCCCCTGCCAAGGGCTAGCGTATGCACACAAGTTTGTATTGGCTTAAATTCCCCTCCAATGGAGGGGTACGCCGTAGGCGGGGGGTGGTCTTGTTGAACGGACCACCCCGTCAGGCTGCGCCTGCCACCCCTCCGACGGAGGGGAATTTAAATCAGTAAAGATTCAGCTTAAGACGAATACAGCTTCTATTTATAGCGTCTGTTAGCTTATCGTTTCGAATAGCCAACTGAACTCACTTGTTTAACCCCGCAACTTTTTATCCAAATCAATACACACTTCAGCCACTTCAAATAATTGCTCAAGCAGAATCAATCCATCGGGCTTGCCCGATTTAATGGCATCGATAAACGCCTGGGCGCAGGCTTTTTGGCCCTTATCCTGACGCCACAAATCCATTTTTGTAAAACCTTTCCAGTTAAAACCGCGCAGCTTGCGAAAATTATCCAGCTGTAAAATACCGCCGGCACAAAATACTTCCAATCTTTCTTTGGGAAAGGATTTACCGCCCGTCGCCAGATAATGCACCGTGCCCATAGAACCCTCAGCAAAGCGCAAACTCACGGTAAAACTGTCATGTAATTTTTTACCTTCCTGCAAACGATCAAGACCAACAACCGTCGCATCCACAATCGGTGCATCCACCAGATGGCGCAGTAAATCGATAAAATGGCAGCCTTCACCAATCAAACGACCACCGCCACTTTCTAGATCCTGCGTCCAGTGGACCGCTGGAATTTGACCCGCGTTAACCGTCATCACCAAAGATTTCGGCTCAGACTTCATCGCCAACAGAGATTTAATTTTCACCACTTGCGGCGCATAACGGCGATTAAAGCCAACCATTAATAAACCTTTAACCGCAACTACAGCTTCAAATTCCCCTCCGTTGGAGGGGTGGCAGGCAACGCCTGACGGGGTGGTCTCGTTCAACTGACTGCCCCCGGCCTGCGGCGTAGCCCTCCAATCGAAAGAATTTGTTTTGGTTGCATTAAGTTCTGCCTGCATACCCGCAACTACCGAATTAAATTCCCCTCCGTTGGAGGGGTGGCAGGCAACGCCTGACGGGGTGGTCTCGTTCAACTGACCACCCCCCGCCTGCGGCGTACCCCTCCAATGGAGGGGAATTGAGGG